>JAUIKP010000196.1 GCA_030430725.1 Nitrospiria bacterium | reverse complement strand
AGGATGCCATAAGGCCCGACTTCCATCGGTCCCATCCGATCCTGCATCCACCCCAATACCTTTCGCTCCAGTAGAGTGAGTATTGCGACAGTCAGAAGCACCGCCACCATCACCACCCCGATTTGGCTTAACGTTAAGGCTAATCGAATTCCCGTATCCATGCCGGATTCACTCCTCTCCTCTATATACCGACCCACATGCTGAGAACCGCCTCATGTTCCCACCATCTTTTCAACCCGAACGCGACCCACCTTGCAATAGGGCACCTGCGTTTCCGAATCAACACTATACGGCAAGAGACGGCGAACCTCTTCATCAAAATGTTCGGGAAACATCACGACCCCTCGCGGGATGCGCTCACGAAGCCCGACCGGGGTGATCACCTCACCCAAACGATTACTCACCTTCACGATGGCCCCTTCACCAATGCCACGTCGAGCGGCGTCTTCCGGATGCAGATAGATTTTGCCGGCTGGCTCAACCTGCAGTAAGCCTTTGGCTTTTCGGGAAAATTTCCCGGAATGAAACAAGGATTGTGAGACCTGCACGATCATGTCTTCCGCTCCGGCAACGGCATCCTCTACCGGCCATTGATACCGCGTAGCGATATCCCGCTGATAATCGGTTTTGAGATATCGGGCGATGACCGTCGAATCCGGTTGTGCGGGAAAGGGGGCAGGACCCAGGGTACGGGTACCGGGGAGAAGATTATGGATCTCTTTGCCGATGTCCTTGACGTCTCCGTATTCCATCGGATCATTCATCATGACCGACAGGGCGGAAAACACTTCCCAGTCCGGTCGGCTATCCCCGACCAGATCAATGGCTTTTCGTACTGACTGAATATGCCCTTCCGTGTTGGTAAACGTTCCGTCCTTTTCAGCATAGGAACAGGCCGGCAGAATGACATGAGCGTGCTGGGCCGTTTCGGTGAGAAACAATTCCTGACACACCAGAAACTCAAGTTTCTCCAATGCCGAATGAATACCCGATGACGGCGGCAGGGAGGCCAGGGGATTTTCACCAACCACAAACAAGGCTTTGAGTTTGCCGTGTTGTGCATCGTCAATCATCTGGGGGAGTGAAGAGCCTGGGGTATCGGGAATTGGCCGACCCCACGCTTGCGCCAATCGTTTCCGCACGTCCGGGTCACCCAGGGATTGTCCACCAGGCAATACCGACCCGGTTCCCCCCATCTCAAAGGCTCCTTGATCATTATTTTCTTCCGCCAGGGGAGCAAGGCCACAGCCGGGCTTGGTAAGTTTTCCCGTGACCAATAATAGGTCCAACAAATTCATGGTCATTCCGAATCCACCCACCGATCGCAGGACTCCCGGTCCGACAAGAATAACGACCTTCTGTCCTTTGGCAAACACCTGGGCAGCCTGAATAAACACTTCCGAAGCCAGTCCGGTTTGCGCTTGAATCGCATCCCAGGACAGGGATGTCAATGCGGCAGTTATGTCGTTGGCATAAGACTGGGCGGTGGCCCGAACTTCCGGATCCACCATTTGCTGATCAACCACAGCTTTCAGCATGCCCAAAACCGCCCCCGCATAGGCGGTCGGCTTGATGCCCAGATGATGGTGGGCCAGATTCACAATATTGCTGATGCTCCCGATTGCAGGCTCTAACGCTTCAATGGTAATGAGCTTCGCCCCTCGCCGCTTCACCGCTTCTTTGACCTTCAGCCCTGTAATTGGATTGGTTTCCGTAATATTAGTTCCGACAAGCAAGAGAGTATCTGCGGAAAGAATATCATCAAAGTTCACCGCCCAACGATGAGTGCCTTGCACTCGTTGCATGGCATGCATCGCATTCAGGTGGCCATACCGCACACTGCTATCAATCCGGTTGGTCCCTACCACGCCACGCATGAATTTCTGAAAAATATAGATATCTTCATTCGTACATCGTCCCGTAATTAACCCGCCAATCGCATCGGGACCGTACTTGGTTTTTATGTCCAATAAACGCTGCCCGACCAACTCCAAAGCCTCTTCCCATTGCACAGGTTGCAAGGCATCCCCTCGACGAATAAGGGGCGACGTCAGGCGATCGGGATGAACGCTGACATGGTAACCAAAGTAGCCCCGGGCACAGAGATCTCCGTTATTGCGGCCGGCCCCGTGAGTGGAATTCACTTCGATTAAGTCGTTATTTTTCGTTTGAAAGGTAATTTGACACCCATCTCCACAATAGCCACAAACGGAATCCGTCCGCTTGAGCATCCATGGACGAAATTCATACATAGAGAGTCGACTGGTAATGGCTCCCACCGGACAAATCTGGATACACCCCCCACAAAACTCGCAATCCAATTCATGAGCCCCGAAGGCTTTAATTTCCGTCATCGTGCCCCGCCCCATAGGCGCCAGAGCTTTCACATCCATGACCTGATCACAATAGCGTACGCATCGCAAACATTGGACACACCGATTCATCTGCGTTTCAATCAGCGGGCTGAAATACTCCTTCGGAAAGACCCGTTTGAGTTCCTTAAATCCGCTGGTTGTCGCGGTATATTCATGGGAAAAGTCCTGAAGGTCACACCGCCCACCTTGATCGCAGACCGGACAATCCAACGGGTGATTGGCCAAAATAAAATCCAACACCGATTTGCGGGCGTTCTGCACCACCGGGGAAGAAGCCGATTTCACTACCATTCCTTCCGCCACTTGCGTACTACAGGAGGTTTGCAACCGGGGCATTTTTTCAATTTCCACTAAACACATCCGGCAATTGGCGTCGGGCGCCAGTTTCGGGTGATAGCAAAAGTGGGGCACCATGACGCCAACCTGCCGCGCCGCCTCAATGACCAGCGTCCCTTTGGCAACCGTCGCCGATTTTCCATCGATCGTCAGCGTAATCATGTCCGTGGTCGTAGTTGGAGTGATGGCCATTTCGATGACACTCAAGAGGTGAAAACCGGAATTTCCTTGTTTCGGGGCATTGTTTCTTGAGCCTCACGAATAAGGGCCTCATATTCCCCCCGCCAATGGAGAAGGGTACTCACTATCGGAGACACTGCCGCATCACCAAACGCACAGACCGTCCGGCCGGGAATATTTCCGCAGAGTTCATCAAGAACCCCAACATCTTCAGGACGCCCTCGTTTGTTCCAGATTCGCTGAAGAGTCTGAACCAGCCAGGAAGTGCCTTCCCGGCAGGGTGTACATTTTCCACAGGATTCATGATAGAAAAACTCCATCAATCGCAGAGCGGCCCAAACCATATTCGTGCCTTCTTCCATCACCGTGACGCCACCGGATCCCAGCATAGACCCCGCCAAAGCCACTGACTCAAAATCCATTTTCACATCTAAATGGTCCGGCGTCAGAAATGGAGCCGACGCTCCCCCAGGGATAAAAGCCTTGAGGGGCTTATCCGATCGCATACCTCCGCCCAAATCATAAATCAACTCACGAAAGGTGATGCCCATAGGGGTCTCATAATTACCAGGCCGCTTTACATGTCCGCTTAAACAAAACACCCGCGTTCCGCAACTTTTAGGTGGAGAGCCAATCGATGCATACCACTCTCCCCCTCGATTGATAATATGAGGAATATTCGCCATGGTCTCGACGTTATTCACCACAGTGGGGTTTTGATACAATCCATGCGTCGCAGGAAACGGCGGTTTAAAACGAGGCATGCCCCGTTTGCCTTCTAATGATTCGAGAAGTGCCGTTTCTTCCCCGCAAATGTAGGCTCCGGCACCAAGGTGGACATAGATATTGATCGTCAACCCGCTCCCGAGAATGTTGACGCCCAGATACCCGGCTGCATAAGCCTCCTGAATAGCCTGCTCCAGAATCTTCGCGCCGAGACGGAATTCTCCTCGAATATAGATGTAGGCCGTTTGTGCACCGATGGCGAAACAGGTAATGGCCATGCCTTCCAGCATTTGATGGGGATCACGTTCCATAAGTTGCCGGTCTTTAAATGTTCCCGGCTCGCTTTCATCGGCGTTACAGCACAGATATTTTGGACCAGGATGATTCTTGGGAATGAACCCCCACTTCACACCGGTGGGGAACCCGGCTCCCCCACGACCGCGGAGGCCTGACTTTTTCACCACCTCAATGACCTGATCGGGCTGCATATCCCTGAGAACCGTCCGAAGAGCTCGATACCCACCGGTCCCCTCATAGTCGGCCAACGAACCGGTGTACCCCGGTTGTTCCATATTCTTTAATAAGATTTTTTCGTATGTGGCCATATACACACTGATTCGTGAACGGGCGGTTATTGAAAACCCATGAATTGCTTATCCATGTCCATTCCCTCCAAAGACTTCTGTCATTTAGCCAGGGGCTGAGGATACATGAAAGGTCCTGTTTTAAGCGAACAGGTTCCGTCTCGTTTCAAATCATCCAGAACACGTCCGACTTTTTCTTCGGATAATTGCTCGTAATAGTCATCATTCACTTGCATCATGGGACCTGTTCCACAGGACCCGAGACACTCCACCACGCTGAGGGTAAAAAGGTTATCTGCTGTTGTCTGACCTGGTGCAATGCCGAGTTTTTTCTGGATCCATACCACCACCTCATCAGATCCGACCAACGCACACATAAGCGATTTGCAGACTTGAAGGTGAAACTTCCCGATCGGCTTGAGATGGAACATGGTATAAAAAGTGACGGTCTCAAACACCTGTGCCGGAGTCAAATCCAAAACTTTGGCAATTTCCTTCATGGCCGATTCACTCACAAATCCCTCTTCCCGCTGCGCCAAATTCAATAACGGCAGCAATGCCGACCGCTTGACGGGATAGCGGGAGAGAATGGCTTCAACCTCGTTTTTGAATCGGTCAAGAAGCATAGAAGACTCGTGAGTTGAGGCAAACAGTCATCGCCCAATGGCCATGGTGTCCGTAAGCCCGAAAATCCATGACACCGTTCTCCATGTTATCGATCACACTCCCCCATCACAATATCGTACGTTCCGAAAATCGTGACGATATCCGAAATCAAATATCCACGCGCCATATGATCAAAAGCGCCCATATGAATAAAGGAAGGAGACCGGATTTTCAACCGATAGGGACGCGAACTCCCGTCACTAATGATAAAAAATCCCAATTCACCTTTAGGAACCTCCGTCGCACAATACGTTTCGCCCTTCGGAGGCTTAAATCCTTGGGTAAAGATAATGAAATGATGAATCAGACTTTGCATATCCCTCATCACTTCCGGTTTCGGCGGAGGAATGGCTTGAGCATCGACGGCCATGACCGGTCCCTCAGGCATTTGATTGAGGCATTGTTCAATGATGCGAGCGCTCTGCCACATTTCTTCCATTCGGATCCAGTACCGGTCATAGGTATCCCCGTCTTTTCCGATTGGCACTTCCCAATTCACACGATCATACACGCCATACGGTTCCAACTTTCGAATATCATAGGACACTCCGGACCCCCGCAGTACCGGCCCTGTGCATCCGAAATTAATGGCGTCCTCCGCAGAAAGAAGTGCCACGCCTTTTGTACGGGCGACCCAAATCCGATTTTTTTGCAGGAGCGTGTCATATTCCCGAATGTGTTCAGGAAACGTTTTCAAAAATTCCCGGAGAGTCGAAATAATTTCCGGCGTGAGATCCGCATCCACGCCTCCGATCCGATAATAATTCAATGTCAGACGAGCACCACACAATTTCTCAAACATATCCAATAAGATTTCACGTTCACGGAAGGTCCAGAAAAACACGGTCATCGCGCCGATATCCAGGGCTTGCGTCCCCAGCCAGAATAAATGACCAATGATACGTTGCATTTCGGCAACGATCGTCCGGACATATTCCGCCCGTTCCGGAACGGTCATATCTATCAGTTTTTCCACGGCCCGCACATAGGCATAGTTATTGGTCATGGCACAGACATAGTCCAAACGATCCGTATGCGGGACCATTTGCATATACGTCAGGCCTTCAGCCAGTTTTTCCACTCCCCGGTGCAAGTAACCAAGATCGGGCATGGCCTTGCTGACCCGCTCACCATCCAACTCCAACACGACCCGAAGTACTCCATGGGTACTGGGATGCTGGGGACCCATATTGAGCAGCATTTCGGTTGTACGTTTGGTGTCACCTGGATGATCATCCGCCATGAATTGATGCCGTTGATCATCGGAGACCTCGGATTCCGACCATTCGCCGACCGGTTCATCCAACCGGGGAAGGAATTCAAAGCGACTCCGCCATCCTTTGCCTTCGGCCGGAAAATCTTTTCGTAGCGGATACCCTTCATCAAAATCGTCAGGCATCAAAATTCGACGAAGGTCGGGATGCCCGCTAAAGCGGATGCCCATCAAGTCGTACACTTCACGTTCCAGAAAATTCGCCCCTTTCCAGATCCCGCTGATTGAGGCAATCTCCGGATGATCCTCTG
>JAUIKP010000195.1 GCA_030430725.1 Nitrospiria bacterium | reverse complement strand
CTTATGGCAGCTGGGAGTGTTGAATAATAAAGATTTTCAAGGGCAAATTTTCCCAGGATAAGATTACGCATCAAAGGCTCCGGGTCGGTTCAAAAAAGCCTGCCCTGAGTTTTCCCGAAGGGTCCGTCCAGCAAGGCCGCTGCCGTTTTTACGCGCGGAGCGTACGTGTAGTACGTGAGCACGGGAAAATGGCAAGAACGCTGCTGGCGGCTTTTTTCAACAGACCCCAGCTGTGAACAGGCGAATCTCAAGAGCTACGACCTGTATGGGAGTGCCTCTCGAGACCGGAAATCAAGAAGATTCGCGATGGTTTGCTATCGGGGCGGGGTGGGGGATTTGCCGGTATTCTTTAAACGGTTTTTGATCAGGACCATCCCGATATGAGGCAGGCGGGCCGTTCGACGGATCTCAAACCATCCATAGGCCAGGACGCTCAGAACCAACACAAGGGCTATGATCATCGAAAGAGGGTCATGCCCGATAAATAATTCCAAGAGATGCACCGTGGACTATGCTCCTGATGTATTCTCATGTTTTTCGGTCGTTTCCGCCTGATCTTAAGATTTCCTCTCTTCTCTCACAAATCTTTTCCTATTTATACATATTTTCACTTACGCTTGTGCCATCTTTTTTCATGGAATGGACGAACAATTCCTCCTGCTCGTTTCGCCGCAGAATCCCTAACCGGTATAATGCCTTTAATTATGATGTTCCCCCTGCCCTCATTCAAATTTTTTCATGCCTGTATTCTGATGCTGGTCCTCACGGTGTTTACACCCCCGGACTTGGCTACTGTTCGGGGAGCGACTCCGGTCAGTCTCGCTCCTGCCGCTGATCCCCAGGAAACCGTGGTGACCATCAATATAAAATCACGGGAATTCAGCCCCAACACCCTTGAAATTACCGTAGGGCAAAAAACCCGGCTGGTCCTCAAAAACTTGGATTCGGAACTGCATGCATTTTTGCCAGTCGGCCTACTCACAGATATCCACCTGAATGTCAGTGGAAGCGGTGCTCCACAGTTTTCCAAAGAAGGCCTCAGTCGCGTGTTGCTTCCCACCCGAGGCCAAACCGACATTGTGTTTATCCCATCGCATCCCGGCACCTTTCCCTATTTTTGCGATTTACCGGGCCATGTGATGCGAGGTACCATCGTGGTACACGAGAATGAGGGTGTGGTAGATTAGCCAGCTTGATTATGAGGGACATTCCCCTCTCTACTATACAAAATCATTAACCAAGCATGTTTGAGGAGGAGTTTGGTTCCATGAGTATTGTTCGTCGTCAACCAATCATGACAGATACCCTGAAACCTGAGGTGGATCATCGTCTCGGGTTCCCTGTTCGCCGGATGTGTCCTACGCTTAAATGGGTGGGCCTCCTGTGCGGTTCTTTGTTTTTGGCCTTCACTCATGGGTGGGCCGCCGAGCCAGCGCCCATCAATGAGGAAGCCTTGCTCTCCACCGTTCGGGAATATGCCAATGCGGTAGGAAAGGGCGATCACGTGGCGGCCGGCCAACGGGATTTTGTGTGCTTACATCAGATGGCTCAACAGCAGTTGTTTGCAAACGGGAACTTTCCCGACCCGTCAAACCCCATCTACGAATGGTGTGATCACCGTCGGCAGGAGGCCCACCAACGAGCCATTCAACAACATGACCGGGCATTGGATAATGTCTGGCCGGGACCGGGAAAGCTGGTTGATTTTTCCGACTTCGAACGATTTTTTATTGCGGAGACGCTTAATCAGCAATTGGCTCCATCATTTTTCGTCATGCGAGCCATTGCCGTTCAGGAACCAACAACGCCGTTTATCATTGAGACCGTGAAATCTGGAGACCTACCCCATGCCTCATTTCCTTCTCCAGATGAAACCAGGATAGTCGCCGCACCTACCGCCTTTCTCACAACAAAGGTCTCCTATCCGAATGCCTTGACGGCGCCCATCTCCAATGCACCCGGTGCTGAGGATTGGGCCGTACCCTACAAAAAAGCCCAGCGAGTTGTGAAATCCGTTAACGTGAAGTGGGTCGTGCTCTCAGATTTGAAACAATTGGGCTTTCCTACAGATCGTGCCGTGCTGGATCTGGTTCTCGACGGTCCCCGTGGCACAACCATTCCATTCGTCGTGGACCCGGGTGGCTATGTTCCACACTCAACAGAATGGTTTGGTCTTCAAGAGAGCCTGGCGGCCATCCAAACCGGCATTCAACAGGCACAAGCCGCACCGACCAGACTGGAATCCGTGATGAAACTGAACCGGGTTTTGCTGATTGGCCCGTCTCACAAACCCGCACTGGAAGTTTTTTCAGACCAACTGTACAAAGGGTTTCTTGATTATGGAAGTCGTTTAAACGGCCTTCAACTGGGTGATGAGCGTCTGGCCCAACGGTTCAACGAACTCTATTGGACGGTGCAATCCCAAACCGATCGATTTGATCTGTCCCTAGGAATGGAAATAGGCGGGAAGGCTGAGCCGATGCCGGCTGATTATCTCTATCGAATGATCCCTGTGATGGAGGCATTGGCATCTCTGGAGCCCGGTGATTTCAACAACCGGATTCGATTGTCCTCGACCTACCGGTGGACGAACGATCAAATGGCGGCCCTGTCCGCTCCACAGGAATTATTGACTGAGGTGCCAGCCGAACAGGAAGAGCTTCGCGCACAGGTGCTCTTAGAGTTGGCGTGGGCCCGCATCGGAAAAGTGGCCTGGAATCGACATTTCGACGATCCCGATATTCAGAGAGGATATGAGGCGGCTCAGAAAGCGTTCGAGCTCACGAAAGATCCACTCAACAAATTTACGGCAGCCTATGCGATGGCCTATAGCCTGGCCTTTCACGTTCCCCGTGACAATCAGGCGATGCTGAGTCTTCTGCAGCAAGCCCGTGAGTGGTTTGAGAAAACTCCCGGCTCAAGCCCGCAAAGTTGGGCGTACATGTTGCACAACGATACGCTGAAGGGGTTGGTCGAGAATGATCCCGCCTTCAAGTCGTTGCTGGCGGCACAGGTAGAACCCACGGAATAGGTGTGAGGTTTTATGAAATTTCCGACACACTAAAGACCAAGCAAGGCTGGAGAATTGTCTTGTCTCAATAAACGTTCTCCAGCCTTCTTGATTCACCTACCCCCTTTTTTCAACCCGATCACTCTCACCCAGTGAGCTTTTCTTTGAATCACCGACGATGGAGCTAGATTTCCGGAAAAATCCCGCCATTCTCAGCAACATGCTTGACGTGATGGCGGATGGCGTGTTCACCGTCGATGCCAAAGGTCACATTGTAGCCTGGAGCGCCGGAGCAGCTCGCATTACGGGATATTCCAGTCAGGATATCCTGGGAAAATCCTGTCATATCTTAGAAGGTGAAAATTGTAAGGGCTTTCGCATCCTGACGGAATTTTTGGACAACCCGACTCCGTACCCTTGGGGCATCTGCAACCAGGAATGCAAAGTGTTGGGAAAAGACGGCCGCGAACTCTACCTCTTCGGCAATGTCTCGATCATCCGGGATGAACAAGGCCAGGTCGGAGGCGCGGTCGGAACCTTTACCGACCTTACTTCATTTATTTTGAATAACCAAAAAATTGCCGTGCTGGAGGAACAGGCAAAATCCCGCGAGTCCTTTCAACAGCTCATCGGCAAAAGCCCGGCGATGCAAGAGGTGTTTCGCCGGCTCCGACTGGCTGCACAAAGCGATGTCACGGTATTGCTCACCGGGGAATCCGGAACCGGAAAAGAACTGGCGGCCCGAGCCATTCACACCCTGAGTGATCGAAAAGATAAACCGTTTTTCGCCATCAATTGCTCAGCGATTCCGGAAACCTTGTTGGAAAGTGAACTCTTCGGGCATGTGAAGGGGGCGTTCACCGGGGCCATACGGGATAAAATCGGGGTTTTTCAAGCGGCCGACGGTGGCACGCTATTTTTGGATGAAATCGGAGATACCAGCCCTCTGCTGCAACTGAAATTACTCAGGGTCCTGCAGGAGAGCGAAATCCGCCGGGTTGGAGATGACCGTGGCATGCGGGTCGATGTTCGTCTCATAACCGCCACCAATCGGGACTTGAAAGTCCTTATGGCGGAGGGCACGGTTCGGGAGGATTTTTATTATCGGATTCATGTGTTCGAAATTACCCTTCCACCTTTGAGAGCCAGACGAGAAGACATTCCTCTCCTGGTTCACCATTTCATGGCGGCCAACTCTAAGACCTTTCGCCGAGAAATAGAAGACATTGCCCAGGATGCTCTGCAACGATTGACTGACTATAACTGGCCCGGCAATGTCCGCGAATTAAAAAATGCGATCGAACACGCCTTCGTCACCGTTCATGGTGATTGCCTCACCCTGTGGGACCTCCCTTCAGAAGTTCAGAGTTCTCCAAGGTCCCGAAACTTCAAGCCACTCCCAATCAACACAGTGCACTCCATTCCACCAGAGGAGGAAGCTCGTATTTCGGAAGCTCTCCAACAGACCAACGGCAACAAAACGGAAGCTGCCAAGCTTCTTGGCGTAAGTCGAGTTACCCTCTGGAAGAAAATCAAACAGCTTCAGACCCCTCCTCACGCATAATCAAACCGTTAACACGTTAACTTAACAGTTAGCGCATTCTGTTCAGGTCATCTGATTTTTACGGCCATAATGAGGCTTCCACTATTTTTCCATGACTCCTAATGCCTTGATTTTGCTGTAATTTATTTCATACCTCTGCGAAGCATACCCTGGCATAATCCCTGCTAAAGTGTATTCAAGGAAAAGGATCTTAACAGAACTGTTCTAAACGAGCTCACTCGATTTTGACCAATGCTCCTTTTCAAAAGGGAGGGGAGGGTATTCATTATGATTGTGAAACAATTTTATTTGAGTTGTTTAGCTCATGCGTCTTACATGATTGGCGATAACAAAACCTCAACCGCTGTGGTCGTGGACCCTCAACGGGACGTCGAGCAATATCTTCAGGAGGCCCGACGTCACGATTGGAAGATCCGTTATGTTTTTCTCACCCACTTTCATGCAGATTTTTTAGCCGGGCACCTTGAACTTCAACGACAAACTGGCGCGGAGATCTGCCTGGGCGCCAGAGCCAAGACCGACTTTCCCATTCGGAACTTTCGGGACAAAGAGATTCTTGAGTTTGGGTCGGTGCGCATTCAAGTGTTAGAAACACCAGGACATACCCCTGAAAGTATTTCGCTTGCCGTTTACGACATGGACAAGAGTGCCGAACATCCGCACTGCGTGCTGACGGGAGATACTCTGTTTATCGGGGATGTGGGCAGACCGGATCTTATGGCCTCCGTTGGTGTCACCGCAGAAGAGTTGGGAGGGCAATTATTCGATTCACTCCGAAATACCCTGATGCCTCTTCCCGACGAAACACTGGTCTATCCTGCGCACGGAGCGGGATCCATGTGCGGCAAAAATTTAAGCAGTGACACGGTGTCCACATTGGGCAAGCAGCGTTGGGAAAACTATGCGCTGCAACCCATGACGAAAGAAAAATTCATTGAACTGGTCACGGCCGATCAACCTGAAGCACCGTCCTACTTTGGCTATGACGCAAAGATGAATCGGGAACAGCATCCTGTCCTGGATGATGTGGTGCGGAACAGCCTCACGCCTCTTTCCCTTCAAGCGGTGATGGAGCATCAGAAAAATGGGGCTCAAATCCTTGATGTCCGAAATGCCGTTGAATATGCCCGGGGACACCTGAAGGGGAGTCTCAATATTGGATTAGGAGGAAAATTTGCGACCTGGGCCGGGACGGTGCTGAATCCCAAACGCTCCATTGTCATCATTGCAGAACCCGGATATGAAAAGGAGGCGATTCAACGATTAGGCCGCATTGGATTTGACCGCGTTCTGGGCTACCTGAAAGGTGGAATGCAATCCCTTGAGGCGAATCCTGATGTGGTCCAAAAAGTCCAACGCATCTCCACTCAGGGGCTTGCGGAATTGCTGACGACCTCTCATCCTCCAATAGTCGTCGACGTGAGATCTGAAAAAGAATGGGAGTCAGGGCATATTGACCGAAGCCTCAATATCCCTTTGCCTCACTTGGCCGAACAGGTTCAGGAAATCCCTGCAGATACACCGGTCGTAGTCCATTGTGCCAGTGGATATCGATCATCCACCGCCATGGGAATTTTGGAACAAGCCGGACGAACTCAGGCCATGGATCTTGTCGGCGGGTATGACGCCTGGCTTATCACGTGGGGTCATCCACGTCAAAAAGATCAGCCCCAAGCGATATCCGCATGCGCAAAATAAACGGACAAGGAGTAGACCCAATGAATACATTGGCAATAGATCAAGAAACAAAATCGGGAACGAGCAAGAAAAATCAGCTGTCGCCTCCTTCATTGAAGGATTCCGTGTATATCGATGTCAGGACACCACAAG
>JAUIKP010000194.1 GCA_030430725.1 Nitrospiria bacterium | reverse complement strand
AGTGAAGGTCCCCTCAGCAAGCTGAGGGGTATCCTGTGCTGTTTTTATGAATCATTGACTGACCCTCTATTCCATTCATCAACGGTATATGATCGAAGGAGCACCGTTTCATGTCAAAAACCTTGAAGAAAAATAGCCTCCCCCTAACTGAGGGACCAGACCGTGCGCCCGCTCGAGCGATGCTCAGGGCGGTCGGCCTGACCGACGATGACTTTTCCAGGCCCCTCATCGCGATCGCCAACACATGGTCGGAAGTCACCCCGTGTAATTATCATCTCCGCGATCTCGCGGCGAGTGTAAAAGAAGGGATTCGTGAGGCGGGAGGAACCCCCATCGAATTCAACACGATCGTGGTCTCAGACGGTATCAGCATGGGAACAGAGGGAATGAAGGCTTCTTTGATAAGTCGAGAAGTAGTGGCGGATTCCATCGAATTAGTGGTTCGCGGACATCTGTTTGACGGAGTCATTGCTTTGTCGGGTTGCGACAAAACCATTCCGGGCTGTGTGATGGCCTTGGCCCGTCTGAATCTTCCATCAATCATGCTCTATGGAGGCTCCATTATGCCTGGAGCATTCCATGGAAAACCGGTGTCGATCCAGGATGTCTTTGAGGCCGTTGGATCACACGCTAAAGGGAAAATGACAACGGAGGAGCTGATTGATTTAGAACGACGAGCCTGCCCAGGGGCCGGCGCCTGCGGTGGTCAATTTACGGCGAATACCATGTCAATTGCGTTTGAGTTTTTAGGAATTTCCCCTTTGGGTTTTAATGGCGTTCCAGCCCTCGACCCCAGAAAGCACCAAGTGGCCAAGGAATGCGGAAAAATCTTGATCAATCTCCTGAAGAACGATCTTCGCCCACGGGAAATTATTACTCGCCCCGCATTGGAAAATGCCATCGCGGCCATCGCCACTACAGGTGGATCGACCAATGGCGTCCTCCATCTTTTAGCTCTTGCCCATGAAATGTCGCTCCCATTAAATATTGACGATTTTGATACCATTAACCGCCAAGTCCCGCTCCTAGCTGATCTGAAACCAGGAGGTCAGTTCATGGCAGCCGACCTCTACCAAGCAGGAGGCACCCCGTTAGTGGCAAAATGGCTTTTGGAATCTGGCCATCTCCATGGAAACCAAATCACTGTCACCGGACGAACGTTAGCTGAAGAAGCTGCCACAGCCAAGGAAACCTTAGGTCAAACAGTTCTTTTTCCCCCTTCCCAGCCAATTAAACCAACAGGAGGACTGGTGATTCTAAAAGGCAACCTTGCCCCAGAAGGCTGTGTTGTCAAAGTGGCTGGTCATGCCAAATTAACCCACCATGGCCCAGCCAAAGTTTTCGACTGTGAAGAAGATGCGTTTCAGGCAGTTCAACAAGGAAAAATCGTGGATGGGGATGTGGTCGTAATCCGCTATGAAGGACCACAGGGCGGACCAGGGATGCGAGAAATGTTAGGCGTGACGAGTGCGATTGTCGGAGCAGGATTAGGCGAATCAGTCGCTCTTTTAACGGACGGACGATTTTCAGGAGCCACATATGGCTTCATGGCCGGACACGTCGCCCCTGAAGCCGCAAAAGGGGGCCCGATTGCGGCTGTTCAAAACGGAGACCTGATTCATATCGACATTACTGCGCGACGTTTGGATGTTGAACTATCAGATCAAGACATTCAGGCCCGTCTGGCAAAATGGACTCCACCAGCACCACGATATACAACTGGAGTCCTGGCCAAATACGCCAAATTGGTTTCCTCGGCTTCAGTTGGAGCCGTAACTTCTTAACGGACTATCCTCCAGAGAAGACAGTATTTATTTTTTGAGAGGAACGTTCGACTTCTTTTGGGCAATTTGAACCGATTGAAAGGCCTTGTCTTTCTGCCCAAGTGCCGCCTCTTGTTCCACTTTTTTAAGGAAATCCTGAGGTCCGTGGACAGGGGCATATGTGATAGTCACCACAACATCCATTGATGGCGCATCCTGGGGTGTGGGAAATGTAAAGTCCTCTACGCGCATTTCTTCCGGTTTCAGAAGGGTGTCGCGTAATACCTTTTTAGCCTCAAAATCAAAGACCGTCTCCTTTCCCTCCGCATCCCCAAACGTCCGCTCATAATACCGTTGTTCGTTATAGACCTTCTTGAGATTTTTCCCAAAAATAGAAAGATCAACGACAACCCGAGACCACCCGGGATGCGGCAAAGGCAAATTATGCGGGACCAGGCTCTGAATACTGACCTGAACTTGAGAAGTGTCGGGATTGGTATCGGTTGTAAAATCCAAGGTCACTGCTTCCGCGCGGACTTTTCCGAATCTCCCAGGGAAGCTGTGATTGGCGACCTTCCTGACTCTCTCTCCATTAGCAGATTCATCAACTGCTTCGGGCATATGACAGGATTGACAAGGTTTCCCATTGGTTTCAGCTTTGGTTTTTTCCCATGGTCCAAGCCAACCAGGCAGGTCCTTAGCAGAGTCTGTGATCTTTGGAAGTGAGTCATGACAGGTCACGCAGAATTTGGACTCTCGATAGAGATCTAGCTTCTGTGATTGATGGGCCAGGTTTTCAGCGGCTTTATCATATCCTCCAAAAATCGTCGTCCCCAATTTAAATGTTGGCGTTGGCGGATGCGAATTCATGTCCACATCCTGAATAAGATGGCATTGCGGGCATCCGACTCCATCCATTTGAGGATCCTTTGATTGAACCTCCTTTATAAAACGAGGCAAGTGGTCGGCATATTCAAGAATGTGCGGAGCATGACAACGAAAGCACATTGCATGATCTTTTTTATCGGATGAAGCCAGAAATTGGTCCAAGGTTACGCGGAAAGGGGAAGTCACAATGGAACGCGATTGAGCCGAAGCCTCCCATTCTTCAAAGGCCCTAAGGTGACACCGTTTACATTTTTCAGAATTGGGAAATGATTTTTCTATCGGTTTTTTATTTGAGGACGATTCACCTGCAACCGAGCCCAGAAACGGCGCCGTCAACAGAAAACATCCAAAAAACAGCAAAAAAACCCCTCCCCTAATACCTTTGCTCATGGGGGCACTCTTTTTGTAGCTTTTCCTCATCAGACAATCCTTTGTATGTTATTCAACAAAAAATCTGGAGGTTCCTGCTGCCTATAAACTCATGGTGCGAAACGTGAGGAGCCGCGGGGAAGAATAGTCATTAATAATGCGCTCTGCGGCTTCCCGTTCTTTATCGGTAGCCAGACTTTCAAGGAACTTCGCGGCAAGTGTCTTCGAGGGCTCAGGAATGAGAGAATAACTTACTGAGGCTTCAACGAGGGAAGCCTCTGAACCTTGGGGATATTTCAACGTAAATGGGATATGTCTGGTTGTGCCTCCATTAACAAATGGTCGGGGGATCGGACCACGAAGCAGTTCGTCAAATGTTCGGCCAAACCGTTCCCGATATTGATCCAAAACCTGTCCATTTGAATTTTTGAGAGTTATTGTGACATAAAATTGTTTTAACACTGGATCGCCACCCGGAAAGGTATGAGGCAAGGCACCATTTCGCACCAGGACTTCACCCTCAACCTGCCCCTCAACCTTTTTAACCTCAATATCCACCCTCGAAAACCATTCGGCCTGTAAATTTCTATTACTTAGCATAATCCCCGGAATCACAATACCTTGGAACCAATGCCGCCCGATGGGCCGAGTGAGAGCTCCACGTTGAGAGGTTGAACTCCCCGTAGAGCGCTCCATATGACAATCCTGACAAATGGTGCCCTTCAAAATCTCCCCTGGAATATCAGGTCGAGTAACGTCCCTTACCTTATCAAAATGGCAGGATGCACAATAATGAGCCCCTCGATAAATTTCCGCCTGCCCAGATGGATGCACAAGATTCTCCTCTGGTTCTGCATAGGGTCCGTAAAGAGTATCCCCAGACCTAATTTTGAAAGTGGGGTGCCCATAGGCATTTTCTTGAATGTCGTTAATGAGATGGCAAGCACTACAACCGATGCCTTCTATTTTGACCCGTTTTCCTCCTTTTATCACTTGGTCAATAATCCGATCAGTATGCTGAGGATACACGGTCACCGCTGGTGCATGACAGGAAAGACAGCGCGTACGTTGCTGCTGATCTGGATTCGTCTGAAGCCACAGACCTAAAACCGTTTTGAACACCTGAGAGGTGAGGGCCGTCCCATGAAGAAGTGCTCCATCCACGCGGCCGAATGTCTTTAAATCCATGGTCTGCTCACGCATCCCCTTCCACTCTTCATAATGACGGTCATGGCATTGTTTGCATTGCTCAGAAGGGATAAAAACTTGCTCAATTTCACTAATCCAGGATTCTTCTTCACCAACATCTGTGCTTGGCTGCTGGCCAAACCCGACTCCAGATAAACAAAAAATCCCCAACATGATCGTTAAAATCCATCGGTTGCGCATGGGCGTTACTTCCAATAACCGAAAATTTCCCCTACACAGATTCCTCATGCAAGAAATTTAATCCTGAAGAATTCGTACAAAATGGAAATTAAGCCCGCCAGTAACCCCTTGATTATCAGGATCCGCAGGTTCATAGGTGGCAACAGTAAAATTCTTAGTGGGGAGGGTCTGCTCCAAGGCTGTTCCCAAATCTACAAGGGTTTGAATTTCGTATTTATCCACTTCCTTAATGATCGCTTTCACCTTTATGCCTGACAATTCAGCAGGAGATCCTCCTATGACGGCATACACTACAACCCCTTCCGCCTTGGTCAATCCAAGAATTTTCTTGACCTCCTCGTCTACTTCCCCCACATCGATTCCAAATTTTTCGGCTAAGATCAATGCTTTTTCATTAGTCATATTTTCACTTGGCGTTTGACCAAATGCTTTTCCTTGAAGAACCACCAATCCAAACCACAGGCACCAACATATTAAGCACCACTGCACTCCGCCTATAAACCTCATCCTCTTCATTAATGGGACCATCATGAGGATCTCTGCGTAGATTCAATCCCTCTTGTCCCATTTTGAGATTGGGGCTGAACAGGATCAATATGTAATTGCATCCAGGAGGCAACCGACTTTTGCCCATTCCGCTCCTTATTTTCTCCATTCCAAACGGCAAAGGCTATGGCTTGCATTCGCCCGGGAACCAGCATCGCTTCATTGTCCAAATCATCTCCAATGGACGTCAGGGGCCGTTTCATGACTACTCGCCACAGGCCATTTTTCCACTCCGCTTGTCCTTGAATTCGTCCCTGCTGTTCTTTGCTTGTTAGGGTGCTAAACCCCCCTCCCACGAGGTCCTCGACCGATGAGGGCCGACGCGGAATGACCTCAAACCGCCGAGGACCTGACTTCCGACGCTTAGATTCTTTGGCTCGCTCGGCACGCCGATCCACGTCGCTTTGCCAATCCGCTTTCCAATGCCAAATATTCACATAATGATCCAGTTGGCCCATGCAAAAAAATGCCGGTGCATCTCCTAGAGGCAGAGCCACTGCAACCCCATCCCTGAAGACTCCCGGCGTCAACGATTCATTAATTGTGGCATCCTGCCATTCCAGCAAAAACGCAATGTCTTTTCCGTTATGAATTGATCGGATAGAGAGTGCTCTCGCGCTGGGCTCCGGCCATACGGGCCTGGTAATGATTTGGCCACTGAGAGGAACAGGGAGAGGAGCCACGGCCTCCCACGCTGAATCGGAAGGATGAGAAGGCACTTCCCCATTTGAAAAATGCGCAAGGACAACCATGCCCTGAGAACTGACAAGGGGAACTTGATACCAAGTCAGTCCGAATAAAACCACCCCCGCAAATACCACAAACGAAACAATCCGTTTTTTGGCGTGAATTATGCTCAATCCTCGGTTTCCTTGGAGTTTTTTAAGATTCAATGCCAATGATATTTCAAGAATGAGAAAAAATCAGTCCATGTTACATAAATACTCGCAACAGGTTACGAGGAGAGAAGTGAAACTAATGATATAGGCTAGAACTAAAAAGTGGGCCAGCAATTATGTATCTCTCTGTGGCAGAAATGGCTGCACTGAATACAAGCAATCCCTGAAAAATCAGATTAGCCTCATTATCGTAATTTCACACGACGAATTTTATTTTCATTTCGCTCACAAATATACAAATACCCCTGTGAGTCCAAGGTTAGGCCAGCTGGACTATTGACTATCGCTTCAATGGCAATAAGCCCATCACCATGCTTCAACATGCCAGCGTCTTCTTTTGCCACAAAGCGCGCAGCACCGCACCCACCCATATTTTTGTCATCATAACCACTATCGCCATTCCCCGCTATGGTAGAAATAACACCGGTCTGGCTATCCACTTTACGAACCCGGTGATTCATGGAATCGGAAATATACACATTTCCCTCTGAATCCACTACAGCACCCTCAGGGACATTAAGCATGGATTTCACCGCCAACTTCCCATCACCGTCAAACCCATACCGACAGATGCC
>JAUIKP010000193.1 GCA_030430725.1 Nitrospiria bacterium | reverse complement strand
TTTATAGGCAGAATGGCTGGGCACGCTGGGAGTGCCACTATATTCAAAGAAGTTATCTCTGGTTTCAATCACCCCGATTTTCTCCAATTGCCCGGAAGGAATCTGATCAACCAGGAGATCCCAAATTAAACGCGCTAAATTCTCACCGGTTGTCGTGACTTGTGCAAAGGCGGGATCAAAATTGAGATGTTGATGATCAAAACGATCAACAATCTTGTCTTTCACGAGTTGATCCAAGGCGTCAACATTTGTGATCAACCCTGTCCGTGAATCTAATTCTCCGGTCACCGTCACAAGAATCGTATAATTATGTCCATGACCATTCAGGTTATTACATTTTCCAAAAA
This sequence comes from Nitrospiria bacterium, assembly GCA_030430725.1. Taxonomy (GTDB): domain Bacteria; phylum Nitrospirota; class Nitrospiria; order Nitrospirales; family UBA8639; genus Nitrospira_E. Next base: position 6,097 of record JAUIKP010000193.1, on the reverse strand, counting down.
TCTTTTTATTGGTTTCGTCTGGTAATTGATCGGTATGCAGACGATGGGCAGCGCAAAACCGATAGGTTCGGGTAATGGAGGATGCGGTCCGCATATCCGTCGATTTCAGCATTCTTTTACTTTAGCAAGGGATGTTCGGAACAATACGATTGGGGCAGGTGTCCGTCCCGATCTTTCCTCTTGAGAAAACGGCCAAATCACGCAGATCGTTCAACTCCGGCCTCACCCCATTTTTCTTCGGGGACTTGCACAACTACATCCCCTAATACTCGAGCCTGACAACCCAACCGATGGTAAGGCTCGGTCAGTGCTTCCCGATCGAGCAAATCCTGCTCATCAAAATCGATATCAGAAAGATTCCCTTCTCCTGCAATCACATCAACTCGGCAGGTCGTGCAGGAGGCGTTGCCCCCACAATCATGATTCAATGGGAACCCGAGTTTCTCCGCGACTTCTAAGAGGGAAAGGCCTTCAGAAACTTCTCCAGACTTACCTTCCGGATGAAGGAATGTGACGCGAGGCATACAGTCTCCTCCTTACTCGGCACCAACTGGAACAGGTTTGAACGGACATCGTCCAAGGCGAATATGATCTTCGAATTCCTGACGAAACAGCCGTAGACTATTTTGTACTAATACCGCAGCACCCGTAACCAGGGTACAAAATCCGGTGCCTTTGACAAATCCACAAATTTGCAAAAGTTTGGCCAGGTCGCGCTCTTCTCCTGATCCATCTTCGATTTTTCTCATTAAGATCGCTAATTCTTGAGTGCCAATCCGGCAGGGTGGACATTGGCCACAACTTTCCCGTTCAAAAAATCCGGAAAATTTGAGCGTTTGCTCCACCATACACGTCGCATCATCGACAACAATGACGCCGGCAGACCCCAATCCAGTACCGGCTTTCTTAAGGGAATCGAAATCCATGGGTAAATCCAATTGATCCGCTCCCACCATGGAAAAGGATGGACCACCGGGGAACACGGCCTTGACACCATGTCCGTTCGGCACCCCCTGCCCGCACTCCTCAACCAGATGTCTTATAGATGTTCCCAACGGCAGTTCATACACACCGGGTCGATTCACCGCTCCACTGAGCGAAAACAACATCGTTCCCGGAGTAGTGCTGGTGCCGACTTGACGAAACCATTCCGGTCCGTTCCGTAAGAGTTGGGGAAGATTCGACAGCGTTTCAACATTATTGACAAGTGTGGGCTTGCCATGCAGCCCAAACTCCGTGGGATAAAACGGTGGCTTTTGCTTGGGCTGGGCTGGACGACCTTGCATCGATTCCAACATCGCAGTCTCTTCACCCGCCACATAACTGCCATATCCGTCAAATATTTCAATATCCAGGTTGAGACCTGTGCCAAGGAAATTCTTCCCCAATAAGCCTTGATCTGCGGCCTGCTGCTTCGCTCGCTCAAAGATGGCTCGCTCTTCGGCAAATTCATGATTTAAATAGATATAAGCCGCCTTTGCTTTAACAGTAAACGCGGCAATCAGGCATCCTTCGAGAACCTGATGAGGATGATGCCGAAGGAGATACCGATCTTTGAAGGTTCCGGGTTCATGCTCCCCGGCATTACAGACAAAGTATCGCTCTTTGACACGATGATTGACCACCTTGTCCCATTTGAGCCCGGTTGGAAATCCCGCACCACCCCGTCCTCGCAGATGGGCCTCTTTCAATTGTGCGATTATGGTTTGGGGATCATTCTTTGTGACACACTGAACCCAAGCTTCATACCCCCCTTGCTGGCGGTATGACTCTATGTCCCCTGGTTCACCCTTTATCTCCCGCAACACTCGAGGCGCGAATGCGTTATCCACCGAAGCCCCCATGATCAATGTTTTGGACCCCCATGCGTTTTCCCATTAGTTTCACCATTCGGACGATGCTCTTTTTCACAAATCCCTTCCTCGAAAAACCAAACTTCCTTCCATCTTCCCAATGGAAATCAGGCGTCAAGGTGGGTCCAGAGTACGGTCACCACCCACTATACGAATGGGTCGCTAAAGTCGTCAAGGTAACAAGAAAAACAGAAAGCGCACCTATCTAGTGAAGAAAAACGATGGGCAAGTTCATCAATGGCATCAATCCCGTTAGAAGGCCTATTTCATCATTTGATCGACCTGTCCACACAATTCCCGAACGGCCATGGCTGACGACTCCAGAGCCGCCTGTTCCTGAGGAGTGAGTGCATACTCAATAATCTCTTCCGCACCGCCTGTCCCTAATTTCACCGGCACACCCAGAAAGAGATCGTTAAACCCATATTCCCCGGCACATAAAGCCGCACAGGGAAGGATTTTCTTTTGATCTTTAGCGATAGCCTCAACCATTTCTACGACTGAGGCAGCCGGGGCATAATAGGCACTCCCCGTCTTGAGTAGATTGACGATTTCGATTCCACCCTCGCGCGTGCGCTTGATGAGAGCCTCTAATGCCTCTGCCGACAACCATTCGGTCACTGGCCTCCCAGCCACCGTGGTATATCGATTCAACGGCACCATCGAATCGCCATGTCCACCCAGGACCATTGCATGAATATTTTCGACCGAGACCTGCAAGGCTTCCGCTATAAAGGACCGGAATCGCGCCGAGTCCAACACTCCCGCCATCCCAATGACCCGGTTCCGGGGAAATCCACTCACCCGATGTGCGACATGGGTCATCACATCAAGAGGGTTGGAAACTATAATGAGAATGGCATCGGGAGAACGTTTGGCCGTCTCACGGACTACAGCTGAAACAATATTGGTATTAGTTTCCAATAATTCATCCCGGCTCATCCCTGGACGGCGAGGTACCCCTGACGTGATCACCACAACGTCAGAATCTTTGGTGGCCTCATATTGATTCGTACCTGTCACGGCGGAGTCGTAAGCACAAATTGGGCCGGCTTCGACCAGGTCCAAGGCTTTGCCCTGCGGCAGACCCTCGACGATATCGACCAGCACAATGTCGTACCAATTTTTTTCCGCCAATCGTTGCGCGATGGATCCACCAACATTTCCAGCTCCCACGACAGTCACTTTGATACGGCTCATGAAACCACCCATCCCTTTGAGAGGGTTTCCAGCCATACGGGTTTAATCATCGTCATGGCTCGTCCACCCTGCGACTTTAAAGTTGATCGTACACACAAAATTATCCCCATCATAAAAATTGACCTTAATTTTTTTCTTTCCGTATTCCCGACTCAAAAACTCTTCCGGATGGTCGATAAACTCCTGGTACGTTCCCGCCTCATACCCTCCTAATTCCTTAAACGCGACAATCATCCCGACCTTGACCTCCTGAAGCATTTTGGTCGAGCAGCGAGGAAAGATTTCCCAAAATTTTTCACGGATATCTTCTTGAGTTGGCTCAAACCGTTCTCCCTCCTCCTGCCGATCTTTCCGGTCAAACTTGGCCTGCCGTCGAACATAAGGGTACTGATGGCCGGTAAACAACTTATACAGCCAAGGGGGCACATCAGGATGTGAAGGTAAACTGGTCATATATCTCCCCTATCCACTCATCCGGCCGTAAGCCGTTGATAAATTTTCGGCAACTTCATCGGAAGTGATTCGACTTCATCGACGACCACATACCCGATCTCCCCATACATCCGTTTCACATAATCGGTTGGAGCCTGATCAATGGTAATGCAGAACGGATGGACACCCTGAAGACGGGCTTCACGAAGAGCCATTTTGGTGTCTTCCAAGGAATATTCATCCGCATAGTCGTCATCTAACGGTTTCCCATCACTGATCAGAATGAGAAGCCGGACTTTCGCTGCTTGCTGTTTCAATCGCTGCGTGGCATGTCGTATCGCCGCTCCATCACGGTTCTGCTGTTTGGAAGTCACTCCGCTGATTTTCAAACCGACACGTCCCCCAGGACGTTGGGCAAAATCTTTTAACACGTGGATGTCTACCGATTGCCGGGATTGCCCCGAAAAACCATACATCGCGTATTGATCGCCAATCGCGGCTAACGCTTCGGAGAGCAGGAGCAAGCCCTCCTTTTCAACCTCGATGACGGAACGCGCTCGAGCTCCAATCTGCCGCCCGGTCGACCCGCTCATGTCTACCAGAAATGCCACCGCCACCTGTCGATCACGTTTTTGTCTGGTGGCATACACCTGATCAGAAGAATCGTTTCCTTGCCGTCGATCAACCATCCAATTCACCAAGGCATCCAAATCAATGTCCTCCCCGTGAGGTTGGCGCCCCATTCGACGAAAAGCTTCCGGACGAATCGCTTCAAAATAACGGCGGATGAGTCGCACGATCGGTCCATACGTCTGAAACGTTTCATCCACAAAGTCTGGTGACCCTTCACGGCCCGCCTGTTCGATCACCCGACACCATTGGGGTCGATAGTCACGCACCGTTCCATCCCACTCTTCATACAGATACTCGCCCTCACGGAGGCGGGCCCCCTGTTGTCCATCGCTCGGACGAAATGTAGGTTGAAACCACTGCTGCATAGGTGATTCACCAAAGGTCGGCTTTTGTGGATCTTGCGAAGGATCGGGTTGGTGATGAGATGGACGCTCAATTTGGCTGGGCGTGTCTTCCCCGGCATGTTCCCCCACTGTGGCAACTTGATCCAGCTGCCCTCCTGTCTGACCTTTCGATGCCTGTTCCCCTTCTTCCTCTCCTTTGACGTGGTCTGGATTGAGAATGCCCCGGTATCCCCAGTTACTCAAAGGCTGATACGCCTCTTCTAAGTGTTCAGCCGCTTCCGGCTGGCCTCCGGAATCTGAGACCCCGGAAGAATTGGAAAAGGGCTCAAGTTCTTGATTGTGCTTCCCCAGTGTTCCAATTTGGCGCTCCAATTCCAGGTAGAGCCGGTCGGCAAGTTCAACGGATTCATCGACGGTCGCAGTGGGATGTAAGATCGTGCGGGCAATCTGCCAGATTTCATCAATCACCTCTTGAAGTCCAGGACGAGTAAATTCCTCCTTGGTGAACCCTGCAAACAGCAACAACAATGCATCCAGCACAATTTCACGAGCCGTCATCCCATGAGAAAGCGTGCGAAGCTCCATGGCTTCCTTTGTCAAAGACGTTAAATCCTCGTGCAATCCTGGGTATTCATGACTGAGCAAAAAGTCAATCCGAGCATCTTCCACAATTTCCCACAAATCCCTGATAATTTCGGGTTGAGGGTAGCGTTGAAAGAGATCTCCCAATGTATGAATCGTCCTATCGGAGCTAAGAACCTCTTGATGATATCGGGTATGCGCACGGGTAGCCACACGTTGCAATACTTCAGCCGAGAGCGCATACGTTCCAAATTCCACATGCCCGACTTCATGTGCGACCATGACCGTGTACCATCGTCGGTTTCCTTCCCGTGTCTCCGATCGCCTCATGACCAGGGGAAGATACACCGTTTTTCCATCCGCGCTCACCTGAACCTTGCCGGAGACAGGACTCGTTGACATGTGACTGGCACTGACCGAACTTCCTCTTTCGGGAAGCCCCTCTATGGCCACATCCTCTCCACACAATGCCCTGGCAAACATTTTCAACGATCTGGTGACTTGACGAAGCGATACGCCACTCATTGCCTGCTCTACGGCCGAACAGGCCTGTCGCGTTTCAAGACCAAAGAAAGCCCGTCCAGCTTCAATGCTATACTCAAGGGCCTCCATCCCCTGGCCAAACCATGCATCAAACACACTGGTATCGTCCCCTTTGCCAGCCAGGACGACCACTTCGGAAACCTGAGTAAAATACGCGAGAGTTGCCTCGGGATCCCGATCCGCCACAAGAAGGCCGAATTTTAAGATTCGAATCTTCCACTCGACCGTTGAGACCGAAGCCAAAACTTCTGGGGCCTTCGCCAAAAAAACAACCGCCTGCTCGGGAGAATGATCGGCGAGGCTTGTGCCTAGATCAATGACCCCTTGCTTGACATTCTCATCGTGGATCTCAAGAAACAAACTTGGACTGGCCCGAAAAAACTCCAAGGTTCCAATATAATCAGGCTTTCCAAGGCTGTTTTGGACCATGAGCTTCATACCAAACCCAATCCAGGACTTTGCCAAACCCAACGGAACCGCTTTAGCAATGGAGGGACACTCCCGGAAAAA
>JAUIKP010000192.1 GCA_030430725.1 Nitrospiria bacterium | reverse complement strand
CATTAATCTCCGGAGTCATACCTGTTTTGATCATCGAAAACACTTTGAGTGGTAACGTCGTCGAACCCGGGCCGGCCACAAAAAATGTCACCACAAAGTCATCCAAAGATACGGTAAACCCTAGCAAAGCTGCTCCCCAAATTGCCGGGCGTAACAAGGGAAGGGTAATACGGGTGAGCACATCCCATGACGTGGCACCCAAATCACGGGCCGCATCCTCCCAGGCAGGGTCCAGCTTACGGAGGCGTGCCCTGACAATTACGATGGTCAAGGGGAGATTGAAAACCATGTGACCGATAATAATGGTACCAAACCCCAGATGGGCCTGACACAGGACAAACACCATCAATAAGGCCACGCCCAATAAAATTTCCGGTATCACCAGGGGCAACACCAGGATCATATTGACCCAGGACCTTTGCCTTTCCTGACGGGTTTCCAGACCGATGGCAGTCCCCACTCCAAGGATAAGAGCCATTCCGGTTGAGAGCAGGGCAATGACCACACTATTGAGCGCGGCCTCGAGGATCCCCTGGTCCATCGCCAGCTTTTCATACCACTGGAACGTGAACCCTTTCCACGCCACTCCCATCGTGGAGGCATTAAAGGACAACCCGATCAGGATGACGACCGGCAGATATAAAAACAGCAGCACCAGCAGGCTCATCACGAGGAAGCTGTACGGCATCCGTTTCATGACGGTTCCTTCTCAACGGACATACGACCGAGTAGAAACCAGAGGAGGAGGAGGACGGTTCCCATTAATCCGAAGGAGAGCGCGGATCCAAACGGCCAGTCTCGTGCGACCAGGAATTCTTGTTGAATGAACGTCCCCAGCATCATGTTTTGTCCTCCACCCAACAGATAGGGGGTAATAAAGGCCCCGAGGGAAGGAATAAAGACCAACACCCCGCCGGCGAGAAAGCCTGGAGTACTGAGAGGAAGCAGGACATGTCGAAACATCCTGCCCCTAGAGGCATATAAGTCAAACGCCGCATCTTCCAATTGCGGCGGAATACGTTCTATGGCCACCACCAAAGGAAGCACCATAAAGGGCAGATAGCCATAAACCAGTCCCACGAATACCGACAGATCGGTGAATAAGAGGGAAAGGGGCTCATCCAGCAATCCCAACCCGATCAACAGACTATTCAAAATACCGTCCGCTCTAAGGATCAGCACCCAGGCATAGGTGCGAACCAAAAAATTGGTCCAAAATGGAATCATCACTAGCGTCAGCAATATGAGTTGCCAGGGCTTGGACGCCCTGGACAAACAATAGGCCAACGGAAACCCCACCACCGCACAGATGAGCGTCGTCAATCCGGCCAGGAAAAGAGACCGGAAGAATATCACCCCCACGAGTGGATCAAAGACACGTTGGTAATTTTCCCAGGTAGCGATCCAGGTAATCCCCCCATACATTCCCCGGCTCGCCAGACTTACCCCAAAGACCAATATCAGGGGGAGAAAAAAAAACAGGCCCAAGAAGAGACTAGACGATAGGAGCGATACTTTGACAGGAAAAGGAAAAGATGTGTCGGAACGATGGTTCAGCATGGGGCAGAATGAGCGGGCAAGATTAGTCCCTCTTGTGCCCGCCATTGCACATACACCGGCTGACCAACGGTCAATGGTCGGGCCTGCGCTTCGGCGATTGGTACACGGGCGATCCAGATCGACTCGTCCCGAAGCCGCACATGATACACCACTTCATTCCCGGAAAAGACGACTTGGTGCACAACCGCCGGGAACATATTGTCATATCCGTTGGCAGACATGTCAGAGGACACATGCACCCGCTCAGGGCGAATCATAACCGTAACGGCGCCCTGCAGAGAATCATGCGGGGAACACACGACCTTAACGGGTGACAAGACTTCATGTTCAACCCGACACAATCCATCTTCACTGGAGGCGATGGTACCGGACAAGACATTAGACAGACCGATAAACTGAGCCACCGTCGAAGATACGGGGCAATCATAGATCTCCTGAGGCGTCCCAACTTGCAACACCTTCCCACCCTTCATGACGGCAATTCGATCAGACAGCATGAGCGCTTCATCCTGCTGATGAGTCACACAAATAAATGTCGCTTTCACCTCCCGCTGCAACCGCTTCAGCTCTCCTTGCATCTCCTGACGTAACTGCTGATCCAAAGCCGCCAAAGGCTCATCCAACAGCAGGACTATGGGACGATTCACTAAGGCTCGTGCAAGCGCTACCCGTTGCTGTTCTCCTCCCGACAATTGCCCTGGAAGTCGTTTCTCTTTTCCTTGCAAACGCACCAAAGCCAACATGTCACTCACCGCCTTTTGAGTCAGTGCCTGGGGTTCACCTTTCATACGTAAACCGAAGGCCACATTCTCAAACACGGACAGATGCGGGAAGAGCGCATAGTGCTGGAACACCATATTTACGGGTCGCTTATGAGGAGGATCCAAGGTGACAACACGTTGCTGAATAACAATGTCTCCTTGATCGGGCCGATCTAATCCGGCAATTAATCGAAGGATCGTGGTTTTTCCCGACCCACTCGGCCCCAATACAGAAAAAAACTCTCCGTTTTGGATAGACAAAGACACATGATCCACCGCCTTCACGAGACCATGGGTTTTGGTAACCTTATCGAGGACCACGCTTTCATTCACGAGCCAGGGTTCCCTTCTGGGAGGAATGGACAAATCGCCAGGGTGACGATTCTAGGAAGGGAGGAAAATGGAAGTCAATGAAGGGGCACCGGCATTATGCCACCCGATGAAAGGGACCCTGATGCTAGAGAAATATCTGGGGAACGTGGTGTGGCCCGAGGTCCACGATAGGCCTATTTGAGGCCGTCATAGTCATCAGGAATTGCAAAACTCTTTCTGGAACCGTCGGGTTTGGGTCATTAGGGTGGTTATTAATTCCCAAGTTTCAGCGGATGAGCAAAGATTCGATTAGCTCGTCTTCCCGATTGGAGGGGCGCCATGCAATCGAATGTCCAGATTTGCATGGAAGAAAAGATTGGATAGGCATCCTTCGACGCTAGGTGGATTCGCTGTCCAGACATGCCGCATTTCCATTAAAAGGGAAAGGGAGTGGTCCATGCGGCAACAAGTGTACGGGAACATCATTCCCCAATCTTGGCCAATAACCAGACGCCGAATTTTTATCTGAAATACCCTCGACCTCCATGAACCCTTTTTACCCCGGTCACTGTGGCAGGGTTGAGGATTCCATCTGACGTTGCTCAAAGGCCACCACGGCATCAATTGAATCATAGATGGGAACGATCTGCGGAAAGTTGACAAATGTTAACATTTCACGGACTGCCGGCTTTGGTTTGACCATACTGAGTCGAATGTGCTTCCGATTGAGATGATGATAGGTGAGAAATAATTTGCCTAAGGCACGACTATTCAGAGAAGTCAGAGCTTCCATATTCAGAATGATGTGTTTGCCTTGTACTTCCTGCACTTGTAAGACAGCCGCCTCTAAAGCAGGCTCCGCAGACCCATCAAAGCATGCCCCGAAGGTAATAACATGCATGTCGTCAATAGGAGTAGGTTGGGTAGGCATCATAAACATCACGGCTCGATAATTTTCATTTCGGCTTTCCACTTCTGCAACTTTAAGAAACTGAATTCTCCGGTGATCAGGCCACCGATCGAACCTCAGGCTTTTCCTGCATAATCGGAATAATGGTGGCTAAACCCGCCAGATCCAATAGCGCCCTAACAGAGGGCTTTGGATTGATCACCGTCAGGGCCATACCTTTCCTTCGAAGGGAATGATAAAGCAACAATAATCTCCCAATGCCTGCACTATCCATAGACGATACTCGTGAAAAATTCATGACGACGTGATGACAGGGTCGTCCTTCTCCCGCCGCCAATGCCGTTTCCACCGGAACCCGCCCAAATTTATCGAACCGACCGGAAAGCATCAAGATTCTCGTTCCGTTTTCCCACCGTGCTCGTACCAACATGACCTGTTCCTCCCTATATTATCCGTGACGCATTTTGATAGTGAATCGCCCCTGCTTTGCTATCCTCCAAATCATCAGCAACAGATGTGCCACATTCAACTTTTGGGGAAATCCGACCTCCGCAGTTCTCCTATCAAAAACTCCTTAGAAAACCATGTCTATGTCGAACCGAGCTTACCTCAAGTCTCCCGACCTTATATCAACAGACAAGCAGACCTTACCCAATGGGTAAAAAAGTTCTATGGACACATTGATGGACCGCGATGTGTAGCCAAATCGGCGCAATTCCATCCGACACTGGGTAAACAACGCGAAAGAAGCAGCGCGCGGAGAGGAAGAGTACCAGAACCGGGATCGACCATCACCAGTACAAACGGCCAATTTGTGCGGTTCATGTAACCCCTTCTTGTGTTGAATGCTTTGCGATCGCATCCACACGAGAAAAAAAGTGTGACGTCGGAAAATTATGTGGGTAATCGATTGCGCTTGCGCAATGTTGAGGTCTTGAAAAGGAAGTCCCAAGCTATGCGCGACTTTGAACTGCATCAAGCTCTGTTGGGTTTGCGAGATCCCTGGAAGGTGATCACTGTGGATCTGAATAGGACGCGGCAACGGGTTGCGATGACAGTCGATGCCGGTACGGACCCGCATGCCTATCCCGAATATCAGCTGGTGGCCAGCGGGTAGGATCAAAAGTCTCACCGCTGGCGACATCTGGAAACGTGGCAATTTTCCACTTGGGTTGAATCCGAGGGCCTTCGTATGAACTGTCTTCACCAAGAAGTCAAACAGATTGCAGTGCCTCGGCCAAGACGGGCAGCCGGTTCACGACCTTATTCGTATGATTGACCAATGATGAACATCACCCAGGAGATATCAGGACTATAACTGCTTCGACTCAATGATCAATACGAGTCAACATGAGCACAGAAAGTAATTTGAAACTGATTGCCTCCTATCGCTCTGCTTTCACGACTCACGACATAACCGCAGGACGTTTCTGATCTAATGTTGAACCTCCAAAAATCTTCTTGATGAGCATCTCTCAAAACCCCTGCCAGTTTGGTTCATATTTACTCTTCTTAAGCCCAAGAAGGGCGGGGCACGTCAACACCCCGTCAACTCAGTTTTTTGATCTGATCGATCGCTCATGGGCGCTGAGTCACCACCACAAGGAGTTAACCTCTATTATGTTCCTCGATTCTATTGTCCTTCAATCATCCTAAATCTCGTCCTCGTTCATAAACCAGCTTCCCTGTGTGAAAATGATACGGTTTGTATTCCTTCCGATACGTCGTACTGCATGGTCAGATCAAAACTTCCGTTTCTTAACCTTCCCTGTTTCTTTCAATAAAACAAGTAGTTAGCAGCCTGGTTGGCCTTCGGTCGGATGCCGGGAAATTCGTGGCATTAAGGTTGCTACTTTCATGAATCAAGAACCAAAAGAAGGCAACGGAGGAACAAGGAGGACACCTTCATGGACTGGACAACATTATGGTTGATCGAAACGGTTATAGCGTTTTTGGGAGTCTTCACCCTCCACTGGTTCAGGGGTTAGCAAGACCAGATCTCTCAATTAAGAGGGGTGATCATGAAGACTAATTTATCGAGAAAGGATTTATACTCCATGCAGTCTCACGGACTCTCCTGGTGTCCAATAGAAGCGGTCAATTGGGGGAAGCTCTCACCCACCTATCCTTTTCGATTTAATGGGCCAGGGTATCTTTACTGTATGTGGTGTGCACATTACATTCGATTGGTTGCGGTCTCGAATGAGGGAGCTAAGTGCTCAGATTGCCACCGTGACTTGGCAATAGCCCTTAGTTAACCACGGCAGAACTTCAAGGTAGGATCTATGTCTTCAATCGTTCTTTGTTGATTAAAAAAATATAAAAACATTCGATTCTGGGAGATTAGTCAAATAGTTTCTTGATAAGTGCAAAGCCCGGTGAGGTGAATAATAAATCCTGATGGAAGAAAATTAAAAATCCATCACCAATGAACACCAGAAAAGACATGCGGAAATGACACAACCTGAAAATTTACGATCCAAGGTAAAACGCCACTCTGTCATGCTCAAATCTTTCCACAAACTCACTCCTTCCTGAAGACATTCATGTTCAACGGGCATCACCTGTTGAATCTGTTGTGAATGTGTCCACAAGGATTCCTGACAGACAAAATCCTGAACTTACAATATATATCCTATATGAGCTGGCCGTAAGAGGACATTTTCTCTACAACAAAATCCGGAGCCTCCCTGCGGTTAGTCCTAAGGCTGTGGATTAGCGGGGCAAAGAGCAGGCAATCATGCCGATGGTTTACAGAGTAAGCAAAGGTGTTCTAACCGTAAATTTCCTGTCGGACTGCCTCGTGCTCAGAGACATAAACCGGAACGCAGTCGAGAAGGTGACACCCTTCCAGAGCCGCCCTGACGCTAGGAGAAGGCCCTACAATACTTAGCGCAATGTGTTGGGGTCGGAGTAT
>JAUIKP010000191.1 GCA_030430725.1 Nitrospiria bacterium | reverse complement strand
TTTTCAAATTCACTCAGGAGAATCACCCATGCCACGTGGTCGGCAAAAAGATCGTGATTTGCGAAGAAAGCATCGAAAAAATCAACAGCGGGTAAAGGCGTTAGAAGTTGCCCGCCGGGAAAAGGGCAAAAAGAAATAAGAACATGATTTTTGATGCCGTGGCCTTATTCCACAGTTCCTCATTTCTCTCTTGAATTTCCTCCCTTATGGTTTTCGTTTGATTGCCCTTGCTATTCCCCTTAGCTGGCTATGTAGGTTACCGTTTGAAAGTGTGAGAGGCATCTTCCATCGAATGCCCCGTCCGCTCAAGGCGGGGGTCTTTAATTGAATCCACCGAGCCAATTTTGGTAGAGGATGGGTTAGCGGTTTCTCAGCCCTTGATCCTTTTCCCACCTCATTGTATGGCATGAGCTCCTCCAACATAAAAGTTATTTTTTTTGATGCCGTCGGGACCTTATTCGATGTGAAGGGATCGGTAGGGGAGGTTTATTTAACGTATGCCAAAAAATACGGGGTCCCGGACAACGAACACACTCGACATGCCTTGAATGCAGCTTTCAAGCAAACCATGAAAGACATGCCCCTTCCGATTTTCTCTGTGGAGCGGCCTGAAAAACTCAAACAGTGCGAGCGGCTGTGGTGGTTTGACCTTGTGCATGCTGTTTTTTATCGGGTAGGGATGTTCGAAGGATTTGACGATTTTTTTGATGAAGTATTCGAGGCGTTTGGGAAGTCAACCCATTGGGAGCTGTTTCCTGAGACACTCGACATATTAGCTGAGCTGAAGGGGCAAGGCTTTGAACTCGGAATTATTTCCAATTTTGATAGTCGGTTTTTTGAGGTTTCGCGTGGGCTTGGTCTCAATACGTTTTTTGATTCTGTGACAATTTCCAGTTTGGTCGGAGCTGCCAAACCGGCCAAAAATATTTTTACTCATGCACTCGATGAGCATATGGTAATCCCACAAGAAGCACTTCATGTGGGAGACCACCCTATTGAGGATTTCGAGGGGGCTCGACAAGCTGGTCTTCATGCCGTCTTAATTGATCGTTCTATAAATATCCTTCCTCATCCACAGACCCTTTCAAATTTGATCCAACTATCTTCATACGACCTCCTGCATCCCTAAAAACACATCCGTCACTCAATTTTTAGGCAACCCTGCCGAATGCGAATTTACGGCCAAACATTTCGTGGCTTTTTCCCAATCGACGGGGGGTTAGGATGGGGAATTCTAAAAGCCCGAATGGGGCCAATGGTTAGGCGCCAAGCTCGCGGGGCAATCCTTCACGATTCTAAAGTTTCTTGGGAACCCAGTGAAAATCAAAATGGCGAATACTTGACCATTTTAGCCATTCAGGTTACGGTTTAAAATCAAAGTAAACCCCGCAAGGCTGGTGCGGCCTTTTTGACATGATGAATTCTTTCCAGGTGCGGATGCGTAGGTCAATCTTCCTTTGTCAATAACACGAAACCCGTGGAATTTTTTGCCATTAGTGGATTGTTGAATGGATTAGCCGCTGCAGGGTTGGCCTCCTTTGTCTACTTCCGCGCTCCAAAGGATCCCAGGCATTGGACGTTTGGTTTATTTGGAATTGCCACTGCCTTGTGGAGTTTTGGGTACTTTGCCTGGCAAGTCACTGAATCCGAATTTTTTGCCCTCCTCAATCTCCGGATTTTAATGGCCGGGGCTATTTTTATTCCCATTACGTTTCTGCATCATGTGTTGTATCTACTTCGGAAGGAGAATATTTATAGAACTACTATTAAATTGAATTACCTTGTGGGTGGGGTATTCCTTCTTGCCGATTTTACGCCTTTCTTCATTCAAGGTGTCCGCCAAATTTCTATCTTTCCCTTTTGGGGTGTGCCTGGTTTGGTCTTTCATTTTTGTCTGATTTGGTGGGTCGGTCTTGTAATCTTTGCGCATCTTCTTCTTATTCAAGCCTATTCGAGGGAAAAGGGATTGCGTCGAAGGCAATTTTTGTATCTCCTCATAGGCTCTGGAATCGGATACTTAGGTGGGGCCACTAATTATCCCCTGTGGTATGGGATTGAAATATTGCCTTACGGTACCATTGGTTTTGCGGTTTATATTTCAATCGTAGCGTATACCTTGTTGCGATTTCACTGGTTGGAATTTTCAGTCTATGTTGAAAAGGGATTGTCCTATTTTGCTATTTTATTATTTGTGTCACAACCTGTGTACCCGATGCTCCTACTGGCGCAGAAATCCCTCCTTGGGGTCATTAATGTCAGGTTTTCGGTCGTGCAACTTCTACTGCATCTCCTGACGGTTGTGGGAGTTTATCAGATGAAAGTGGGAACGAAAGGTGCGGTCGCGAGAACCATCCTCAAAGGTAGGGAATTGAGGACTCACGCCCTCTCCAGATTCTCATCGAAAGTCGCTCACATACACAATATTCAGGATTTGGGACAGGCCATTCTGGAAACGGTAGGAAGAAGTGCCGGAGCATCGAAGGCTGCAATCTTTGTTTTGCAAGTTGAAGAAAATCGGTATCGGGCAGTTTCGAGTTTTGGGTTTTCTCCTGATCATCCTGTTATCCAAAACGGATGGACAATCTCCGATAATCTGCCACAATTATTACTATTTACGCAGGCAAAGGTCTCCATTGGGGATTTAAAAAGTTTAGACTCAAATGACGGTGAGAGGCGCATAGCTGAAATATTAGAAAGTGCCGGATTAGAGGTGTTTTATCCGATCTTTGGAAATAACCAATTATTAGGTGTTTTGGCGCTTGGCCCTACGTCAAGTGAAGCTATTCGAACAATGGGTGGGAAAACCTTTTGGAATACGATCATTCAGGAATCTGCCTTAGCTCTAGAAAATGCCATATTGCGGGAAGAAATTCACCGATCCCAAAATTTGCTTTGCCAAGTGGATCGTCTACGGTCCCTCGAAGCCATGGCCAATGGATTGACTCAAGAACTTCATAGTCCGTTAGTCTCAATTAAAGCGTTTGTTCAAGTAGCTGAATTGCGGCGTCATGACGGGGAATTTATGGATAGGCTACATCGTATAGTGGGAGAAGATCTTGCAAAAATAGAGGCGTTAACAAAAGAGATCAGAGAATATGTCAAGCCCATATCGGGATCATTGAACGCAAAAGCCCACATTCACGATATCATTGATTCCTGTCTTTTGTTTGTAGCAAGCAACCCTGCTTACCATAAGACGATGATTGAGAAAATATTTAGTTCCGATGTACCGGTGGTCTCTGTAGATCGCCAAGGGCTCATGCAGGCTATTTTCAACGGCCTGTTATTTCTCTTAAAGGATCCCTCGCAATTGTCGGGAACTTTGCGAATTGAAACAGAATCTGATCGACAGGTTTTGGGACAAAATTGGCTTCAAATTGCGGTGTGGTGGAAAGCTGAAAAATCGTCGATGTATTCTGAGCTGGTTTCAATAGAGGAATGGGACTTTGATACTTGCTTAGATGAGCCTGATCCTTCCGCCACCCAAGGGTTAATCCTGGCTCATCACATTATTCAACGGCATTCTGGACGTTTTCAGCTTTTGACCAATAAG
This sequence comes from Nitrospiria bacterium, assembly GCA_030430725.1. Taxonomy (GTDB): domain Bacteria; phylum Nitrospirota; class Nitrospiria; order Nitrospirales; family UBA8639; genus Nitrospira_E. Next base: position 2,926 of record JAUIKP010000191.1, on the reverse strand, counting down.
CGTGGCATTCTTGGATTTCAGATCCAATTGCCCATTAGTCTACCCGATGACAAAGAGTTTCCCTTGACTTCCTTTCGGAACCCCGCCATTCCTCTTAAGCCAGTGAAGGTAACCCCAGACGCTGAACATCTTTTTCCGTAGAACAATACTGGTAGAATCCTGGTTGTTGGATACGGACACTCCCTCGGAGTCAGGCCATTGATGGTCGAATGGCGTCATTCTTCCTTTATGAAGAGCTTCTCTCAAAATGAACGTTCCGTTTTTGACCATGTGCCATTGGTTGTCTATCAGTGCATTCAACAGGGAATTGATCGGAAATTTGAGTTTGTGAGTCCGTTCATCCATTCCTTGATAAGCCTAACTCCTGAGCAACTAATCCAAGATCCTAAAGCGTTTTTTTGTCGGATTCATCCTGAAGATCGGAACGTGTTTTTGAGAGCTTGGGAGAAACACACCCATTTGCCGGCAACCATTCGATTAGAGTATCGGATGCTCGGTGAAGGAAATCGTGTGGTTTGGGTTCAAGAAAATAGTGTGATGTCTCAAGGGGACATCCAAAATGAAATGATTTGCCATGGTGCGTTAATCGAAATCCCTGATCACCAACATTTCAAAGAGGAATTACAGCGGTGGGACCGAGAGCTTCAATCCTTGACCGGCAATCTTCCCGATATTATTGGACGATTTGATCGCAAAAATCGTGTGATGTATTTAAATCGATGGTGGGATAGCGATGACCCAATTCCCCCGGAAAAGTACTTGGGTAAGGAATTCATAGAATTGGGGGTTTCTCAAAAGGTCGCAGGTATTTTTGAGGAGAAAATTCAATTGGTTTGTAAAAATGGCATGTCAGAATCTCTGGAGATTTCCCATCCTACTCGGCAGGGACTGAAAAATTTTGAGATTCGATTTTGCCCCGAGCCAACGATTGGTGGACAGATTTTAACCGTCTTGTTGATTTGTCGTGATGTGACAGATGTTCGAATGGCTGAACTGGCTTTTAGAGACAGTGATGAAAAATTTCGCCAATTGGCTGAAACGGTGGATAGTGTGTTTTGGATCTGGGATGTAAACGTACAGCAAATAGTCTATGTGAGTCCTGCTTACAAACGACTTTGGGGCGGGGATCCTCAAAAACTCATGAATAACCACTTCGATTGGTTAAGCATTGTATTAAAGGAAGACCAAGCCAAGGTGGAAGATTTGTTTCTGAGGAGAATAGATGCGAAAGGCCTTGATCTTGAGTATCGAATCGTTACTCGTCATCAGGAGCTACGCTGGATTCATAACCGAACATTTCCGGTGAAGGATTCATTGGGGAGGATATATCGGGTCATTGGGATTGCTCAGGATGTGACGGAAAGAAAAAAATGGGAGGAAGAGAGGTTGAGGGGGGCAAAGCTCGAATCACTTGGACTCTTGGCTGGAGGGCTTGCCCATGACTTTAATAACCTGCTTACAGCTATTTTAGGTCAACTGTCATTGGCGAAATACACATTGGACTCATCTAATCCGCTGTTTGATCGGATTTCTGAGGCGGAACATGCCTCGTTAAGAGCACAAGAAATTGCGAGGCAACTCCTAACTTTTTCTAAGGGTGGGGCCCCAGTGAAAAAGACGGTTTCCTTGAAGGAGATATTGTATGAAAATGTCCGGTTGGTGCTCGCGGGATCTAATGTCCGTGCAATCTTTAACATTTCGGAAGATTTGTGGCCAGTCACTATCGATGTAGGCCAAATTTGCCAGGTGATTCATAATCTTGTGATCAATGCGAGGCAGGCGATGGAAGCAGGTGGGGAATGTATCATTCAAGCTCACAATGTTACGGGGGATGGGATTGAACTCTCGGGTCTGGGACAAATTCCTTCGTCAGCTCAGGATTGGGTTGAAATCAGCTTCATTGACAATGGGATTGGAATTTCAAAGGACAATCTAGAAAAAATATTTGATCCCTATTTTACGACAAAGTCCACGGGGTCAGGGTTAGGTCTTGCAACGTCCTACTCCATTGTTAGAAATCATGGAGGTGTGTTGGCCGTGAAGTCCGTACTCGGGGAAGGTAGTACCTTTTCTTTATTTCTTCCAGCTATCTCTTTTCAAGAAATGCCTCAGGAAGTGCCGGAGCGGAAGGTGAAAGTAGGGCAGGGAAAAATTCTGATCATGGATGATGAAATCCAAATTCGAAAAGTTCTTGGGGAGATGATAGAAACCTGTGGATACAGCTACCAAACAGCCAAAGACGGAGACGAAGCCTTGAGGAATTTTTGTGAGGCAAGAGAAATGGGTTCTCCATTTTCCGCCGTCATTCTGGATTTAACCATTCCAGGGGGGGTAGGAGGGAAAGAAGTCATCAGTCGGCTATTAACTATAGATCCCCAAGTCAAAGCTATTGTGGTAAGTGGTTATTCAAATGACCCTGTCCTTGCCAATTATCAGGAGTATGGTTTCAAGGGGCGAGTCGCAAAGCCTTTCAACCTTGTAGATCTCAGTGTGGTACTTCATTCGGTTTTAGAGTAGACGACATCATGGGCCTTGGCCTGGGTGCTGTGTCTTGGCATTTGAATAATTGTCCGTCTAAACGTGGGGAATCCATATGGTAATGGATTCCCCATTTTCTGCTGCTACTGTCCTTAAATATGCCATGCGTATCGTCCAGCTGCAGGGAAGGAGAGGCCCTTCGGTCCTGTTTAATTTTTTGTGATAACCAAAAATAGGTTGACCCCTTCAGGTTCTTGTTCAATACGGATTTGATTTTCTGTAAATCCGCATTCCTGCGCGAGCATACGAAGATGAAGTTTGTTTCGATGAAATAAATCCCATTTAAAAAGTTCCATATAACCGCGACTGGGATTCTCAGTGTTGAAATTTCCAATCACTATTTTTCCTTTTGGTTTGAGAAAAGGAAAGAACTTTTTTAAAGTACGCT
>JAUIKP010000190.1 GCA_030430725.1 Nitrospiria bacterium | reverse complement strand
CCGCCGGTCAAGAGAGTCGTAGACCGGGCTGAACGAGTGATGCAACCGAGTGCCCGGGAAGAACCGAAGATTATTCATCGGACACGTGTATTTCACCCGCCAATTCAAAGACGGGAGACACGACCCGATTATGGTTGGTTAATCACAGATCTGAGGAAAACGTTAGAACGATTAAAGTTCTACCCCGAAATTGCACGGCTAAACAAATGGGAGGGCAAAGTCATAGTCCAGATGAAAGTACTTGAAGGTGGCAACCTGATCGACATGGAAATCCAGGAAAGTTCGGGATTTGAGGTGCTCGACCAAACCGCTTTGACGATCGTACGTCAGGCATCCCCGCTGAATTTGGGTCACCCTCTTCCGTCAAACAGCGTCAGTTTATCCGTGCCTCTGAATTTTCAATTGGATTGATGAGTCTTGGTTCGGCAATGTGGGATGAATTTACCCGGCAAGACCCTTGATCATCTAATGGCACCTACCTGTGGGCACGGGCGGACAATAAAGGGTCTGTTGAAAAAAGCCGCCAGCGGCGTTCTCGCCATTTTCCGTGCTCACGTACTCAGCGTACGCTCCGCGCGTAAAAACGGCTGTGGCCTTGCTGGACGGACTTTTTTGAACCGACCCGGAGCCTTTGATGCGTAATCTCATCCTGGGCAAATTTGCCCTTGAAAATCTTTATGATTCAACACTCCCATAAAGCAAAGATACACATTTAAACTCAGGGATTGGGCATCAGTGTCAATAAAATTCATTAAAAATATGATTCAGGCATGTCCGGTTTTTCCCCGTTCATACGTCTACTCCTCATATGGCGCTATCATCTTTATTAAATAACGTTACTCAGTTGCGGTGTCGGGCATGATTGACGCGTTTCCCTTCCATGGCCGGGTCGAACACCACATGTTCAGATTCGACCGCTCCCATTCCCATATGTCATCCCGTCCTTCCTGTCAAAGAGTTCATGTAGTCCCGCCACGGGACTCCCGCAAAAGGCCCCACCTAACGTAACACGAACCCATTTCCCATAAACCCAACGAGGTACCACCGTGAAGGTCACGAACCTTAGAAGTCAGGAATAACACTCATGGAAATTTTGCATCAACTGATTGATTACGGAATTATTGGGCTTTTAATCGCCTTGAGTTTGTGGGCTGTGGCTGTTGCCATAGAACGCTGGTTGTTTTACCGGCAGGTCGATCCTCGAAAATATCCCGATCAGGAAACGTTTGAAGTGGCCCTGACCAAGCGACTGGTGATCATTGGAACCGTCGCTGCCAATGCGCCGTATATCGGGTTATTGGGAACGGTGCTGGGTATCATGTTGACCTTTCATACCATGGGAACATCCGGCACGATGGCTGTCAGTACCATCATGGTCGGGTTGAGTCTGGCATTGAAAGCCACGGCAATCGGATTGCTCGTCGCCATTCCTTGTGTGGTCCTCAACAATGTGCTCCGTCGGCGAGTGGCGGAATTACTCTCGCTCTACAAAGTGCAGCATGGAACGTGAACTCAACCAAATCAACGTGATCCCGCTGGTCGATGTGATGTTGGTCCTATTGGTCATCGTGATGACCACCGCGACGTTCATTACGACTGGTCAAATCCCTGTCGACCTCGCGAAAGCCAAGGAAGCCGGAACAAAAAAGGATACGCCTTTGGTGGTAACCCTGACAGCGGAAGGAGAAATTTTCCTGAATGACCGGCCGATGAGCCGCCCGGATCTGCTCCTCGCCCTCCAAACCCACGCCAAAGACTCTCTTATCCTTGTGCGTGCCGATCGAATCATTATCTTAGAACGGTTCGTCGAAGTCGTGGACGAGGTGAAGGGATTAGGGTTTGAGGAAATTAGTCTGGAGGTCATTCGATCATGACCCTCGCCACGTTAGAATCCTTAAGTGTGTCTCCGGACCATTGTCGTGTTCAAGCCTGGGCAGGGTCCACATTTGTTCATATATTCTGTATCAGTCTCGCCATTTTTCTCATTACAGATCTTCAACCGACGTCGCAATCAGAACCGTTGAAATTGGACATTGCCTTCATCAAACCGGCTCCTCCCCAAATCCACAACCAACCGAAACCCCAGGAACTGCCCAAACCCACGCCCGTTCACCAGCAAGCCGTACCGGAGAACGTGCCTCTCCCAACACCCGTCCAACAACCGATAATGAAAAGAGAACCTGTCATCGAAGAACACAAACCCCTGCCAACCAAGAAAACCCAGGAGATCCTCCATACCGACACCGTCCCAATGCCCAGACAGGAACATACTCCAGAACCCGTGCAAGCCAAGGCGATCCTGGAATCGATGCCGATTGAACAGGAGGTCGTCTCGGAGTCTGCCCAACATATTCCTTCGCCATCAATACATTCGAAATCCGTTGAACAGGTAAAACCGGTCATGCAACGGGAGACCAGTTTCACTCAACAGGCGGAGCCCTCTCCTCAAGCACTCCCTACCCCCGTGGCCCAAGTCCGGGAAATTGAATCTCCCATACAGACCACAATGATCGCAGAACGCGTGACCGACTCGGTCTCCCACGAACCCGTTCATGAATCCGTACCCGTGACCCGCTCTGAGGTTTCCACACAACCCCAGACCATTCAGACGAAAGCGGAAGTGGTCGCACGGACCGTGCCGGAATTCCAGGAAAAATCGATCGCCCGTGAACGTCCGGTCCCACGGATTCATCAGCGAACGGCTGCGGTGGAACGCCCCATACAAGCCTATCCTGAGGCCCAGGCTGATTATGGGTGGTTAGCACAAACAATTTGGCGTGAAGTTGAGAAATACAAACGCTATCCGACGCAAGCGCGGCAAAGAGAGTGGGAAGGAAAAGTCGTGCTGGAAGCCGTCATTCGACAAGACGGGAGAATTCTGCACCTCCGGGTGGCGGAGACATCGGGACATGAAATTCTTGATAAGGATGCCTTGAGCCTGCTGTGGAAACTTTCTCCGTTGACACTGGATCATGCATTAGCGCACCCGCAAATAACCATTTTAGTGCCGCTGACATATAAACTCGATGGATAACCACAAGATGAATCCACGGCATCCCTGGTATCCGACATACCAAGACCACCATTCAACCAGGAACCAAAGAATTTAACCTAAAGGAGTATGCGATGTGTAACAAAAAAATGAATCGAAGGTTGACCAACCCATACGTTGTTCTGTTGTTCGGAACCTTTTTTTGTTTTGCGGCACCGGTAGCATGGTCCGCCTCAGAGTCCGGAGAATCCTTCCGGGCCGTGGCGACTGATACTGAAGGCCTTCAGACGGAGATGGACAACATTATCTTTTATTATGAAGAAAAAGTCAGCGAAACATCCTTTATTCCTCACGAACTTCGAGAATTACCGGTCAAGCGAGGCACGTCTACGGTGAAAATCAAGTTTTTTTCTATAAAGGAAATCGATCTTAAAGCCTCTGATAAGGAATCCCCTCCGGTTGCCAACGTCACCCTGAAGGATGGCAAGACAGGGGAATTCCAACTGGCGATTGCCGGAAGCTTTAAAGGTCAGTCCGCGTTTGGAGAAGTTGAGTTGCCCGCAGCCCAGCTGTCACGTGTCGTGTTCAAATAACCAAGAGCACTGTTCTCTGTTTGACGGGAGACCACGGAACGTTCCTTTATCAAATCGCCGATAAGCGACAAAGAGTCAAAAAGAGAAAGAACACATGGAAAGGACCTCGTCCCCGTTTCAAACTTGCGCTCCTTATCTGTTTTGGGAATGAATTCAAACAATGCAGGCCCGCTCATGTCATCGGAATGAACATGACATCTCAGCATCATCTCATCGATGCATTGTGAGGGGGAAATCGGGTTCGACGAAAGGGCGTTCAGCATGGATGGTGAACGCCACATGATTGGACACGGAAGGCAATACTTATGATGACTGGCCACAATTCCCAAAATCCCGGTCCACATCGTACACCGGAACAGATGACCAAAGATATCCGCTGTAAATGTGGAAAGCTGGTCGCACGGTGGGAACACTGCGGGATTGAAATTAAGTGCGCGCGATGTCAGCGATTGGTGTCCATCCCCTTCAAAGACATAAAAGGCCGGAAACCTGACCCCATGCCCGATGGAGCCTGGTAAACACTCCTAACACACATTAATCCCAAGCTCAGGCGAAGAATAGAATTGGACCATTCCGGTTTCCACGTTGGCGAATGCCATCGTGGATTATTCGCTCACGCATGATCGCACAATAACGGGAAGCAGCAAAAATTCGCATACTCTGGACAGAGTCGGTCGTCCGGCAACCACGCCACACCGAACCTGGACAAGAATAAACGAAACCTCGGCCTCCTTCGGTTTTTCAGCCTCTTTGCAAGGGGGTAGTGTTGGGATTCCGTTGTACTCCTGAATCACCTTCCGCCCGTTGCACGGTGGTACCACATTAAAACAACTGGGATGTCTGCGCAGTTAGGCTCTAGCGAAGCGGTATGCGATGGTTACTCAAGCTGGCCATTGAAGCGGGTGGGGAGCCACAAATAATTCACCCCAGTATCTGCGGCAGGTGAAAGGAGATAAGCCGTCTTCAGAGGGTCCGGTGTGCTGATTTTGGTTTCTCTCGTCCATACAACTACAATCCCGTCGGGAGATGAGGCCACATTTTTGTTCTGCTTCCATAAGCCTGTAAGATGTTTACAACTACCGATGCCGGGCTATGGTAGATCGTGGGATACGTAAATTCGCCAAGGTCGCCATTTGTCTTAAAAGCAAGCCCTTCATCTCTACCGCCAACCTGAGCGTTGCATCCCTTGATGTTGCCGCGTGGATCCAACAAGAGCCACACCTTGTCTTCCTCCATATACACGCCGCTGAGGCCATGAAGCACCATCCCGTTCAGCGGCGGATCACGACGGAGGACTTGATAGCAAAATCCAGCCGGGATGCGTTGCGCACGCAACAACGCCACGAACAAATGACTTTTAGCGTAGCAGATGCCCGTGCCTGCTTTGAGCACCTCGCTAGCCTGGCAGGTGACCACATCAAGGTCGGCGTCCTTGGAATGCGGAATTTCATCCCGCACCCATTCAAAGAGCGCCCGCACTTTTTCATTGACCGTCGAGGCACCCATCGTCAACGAGTCGCTTTTGCGGCGCACTTCAACCTGCTTCCAGTCGATCACGTCTGTCGATTGAAGAAAAGCCGCAATGTCATCACTATCGGGCTTAAGATTTGGTATCATGGTTTTCTCCGGCACACAATGCCAGTCATTAGTTGCTGAGGTAATGCCTCGACATAATCCATGTTGTGGTTCTGCGATACCTTACCAAATTAGTCGTCGTGTTTACGACCGATGGCGATCAGCCGCTGGGCGTTGGGGCCGTACTCGTCGCCATCGAGATTGCCGTAGAGGGTCACGCCTTTGAACCCGACCTGCTCCATTCGATCCCGCAGTTCCTGCCCGGAATAGATTGTCAGGTGGAAGGTGAAGCATTTCACCGTGTCTTGCCGAATCAGGAGCCATTCGTTCCGAATGCGGGTCCACTCATCGAACACTTCACGTCGTTCTACCAGGATTGTCCCATCTTGCAAGCGGTCTGAGGACGTAGGCTGAAAATTTCGAGCCAGAACTTCTTTTCCCAGGACGTCGATCAGGCAGACTCCGCCGGGCTCCAGCGAAGCGAACATGTTTTCCAATACCGTGACATCGTCTTGCTGGTTCTCAAAATACCCAAAGGAGGTGAACATGCTCAGCACGAGAGCGAATTCGCCTGGACGGACAAAGTCCCGCATGTCCTGTTCGACCCAACTAATCTGAACCTGCGCGGATTCGGATTTTTCCCGCGCATTGTCCAAGAGATACTTCGTTCGATCGACGCCTGTCACGGAAAATCCTCTTTTTGCCAGTGCGATGGCGCATCTGCCGGGACCGCAACACAGGTCGAGAGCGGACATGCCTGCCGGCTGAGTGAGTGCCAGTATCTTGTCAACTTGCTCCTCCGCTTCAGCGAATCGCGTGTCCGAAAACATTAAGGGATAAACCTCTTGCCAGAACGAGTCGTCGTCGAACCATTCTTTTTTAGGCGAAGTCTTTATCGGATTCATTATGGAAGGCTCAGGTTGAATACAGCTTTAAACATTTCTGGCAATCATAACGACTTCATCAGCCGAATAGAACTGAGGAATGGTAGACTCAACTTCAGCACCGAGTGTTTTCCGAAAAAGTTGTTGCGCATGATTATCTGCGCGTGTTGTAACAATGATATGCTTGACATGTGAGCCGTTGCTTTCTAATACATGCTTAACCAACGGGAGCGTACGTTCTATGAGAGCTTGGCCTACGTCTTTCCCTTGATGAATCGGGGTAACTGCAATTTGTTCGAGCTCAATGATGGCCTGGTGTCGAAACCCACTTTTTTGTGTCCAAATAATATAGCCCACGATCGAGACTTTGTCTTTGGCGACGTAACACAGCATTCTAGGATAGGCTTTCAAACTGCAAGATAACCATTCAAGCGA
>JAUIKP010000189.1 GCA_030430725.1 Nitrospiria bacterium | reverse complement strand
CACCGTTTTCCGAGATCCGGCGGAAAACATATGTTGGGCACGAATATAATCCATAAATGCCGGGGATAAGCCTTGATGCTGACTTAGATAATATTTCCGGACGATATCTTCAATTTCATCCTGGTTTTGAGCTGGCTTGGGATATAGCACTTCTTCCGGATCGTTGGCGGTTCCTTTTATGAAAATTGAGAGGACGGCCGCTCCTACAAACCACTCTTCTTCCTGGCATATTTGATTTAACCATTCTCGATATCCACGGCTTGATGCCAACAGTTCCACATCCCGGAATCCAGCCCGATCAAATCCCAGTCCATTCATCATGTGGAGAAATAGTTCTTGGTGAGGCTGTCCAAGTGAATATCCTCCGGTCTCCTCTTCATAGATAATTGTGGCAAGCAGCCGGCGTGCTTCCCATGGAGGGTTTTTCCCAAGAATCTGGGCCAGTAGTACTGAGAAGTCACGAACATAGACGACGTATTCTTGATGAAAAAAGATATTCAATTTTTCTTTGGTAATGGTGCTGCCTTCCAGAAAGGGAGTGCCCCAATGGTGTTTTCGGCGCAGTACATCAAATATTCGGTCACGAAATTGATCTGGTGAAAGTTTTCTCATACAGAGGGGTTATCCCTTATTACAATCTGTTTGTTTGAAATGAAAAGGAGGGCTTTTTATTAAATATGGGATTATGATAGACATCGTAAGTGCCTATGTATTAGAGAAACATTATCACATATCCAAGGAGTCAGTAACAATGCAACCAATTAACCTGGCCGATCCTGATGCCATTTTAGAATTTTTAGCAAACGTGACCCTACGCGGGGAAGGAGTTACTGCCGAAAATTTAATGGAATATGTGATGGATGAGGGATTTACCGAGCCCACGTACTTAAGTGCCAAAGGCGAAGATCCTCTGGCATTTTATCAGGGACAACCCAATGCCTGGGGGGTTTACCAAATCCGCGAATGGAAACGGGTTTTAATTATTTCTGGAGGAACAGGAAAGGAAAGGCGAGCCCAAATTACTGAAACTCCTTAAGCATATCTAAACTTTGAGTAAGACTTCGGTGTAGGGAGGAATGGCCTACTTTTTCTGATGGTTGGGTTTCACTCCAACCTTTTATTGGAATGGAACGTTTCTCAATACCAGCCTCCTATTAATTTCCCTTCTTCAAAGTAGAGATATCTGTGCTTAATTGTGCTTGAATCCAGCCAGTCTTCATAGATCCATTCTTCACGTCGTATCCCTTTATCCGTATAGCTCACATTCATTTGATAAGGGGAGCCCCAGGCATCCATCACTTGCTCACGACTCATCCCGGCCATGACTGATTTATCTTGTAGGTGCTGTTCAAAGGTTGGGTCAAGTAATCGTGGTACAACGCCCCATCCCACCATCCAGAGCCCAAAAGCTACCAAAAAACCATATATGGTGAGTCGAACCGGGCGTCGACAGATCCATGGCGTAATTTGAGAATCGTCGCTTGTTGGCTGGGAGAGCTGTTCAGGCTTCTCAGTCTCCGGATGGGAAATGTTTCTTTCCGTGGATAGAGACGGTGAAGACATTTTTATATTTTCTTGTGTTATCATAATTAAGGTAATTTACTCACTAATCTAACAGTGGATTTCAAGGCGGGTCAAGGTAGAACTATATGTTTCTTGAAGTTGAACAGAACCCGAATTTTGATGGTTCCTATTTCATGAGGTTTAAGGAATTAGGGCCTCGGCGGCGGGTGTCCCATGTAAAATCCTATGATCGAATTTCCCAGGGAGAATGGTGTGTGGTGACGGGGTGGTGTGATGATCCTGATCAACCACTCTGTCCTGCTTATGCGCAAAAGGTAGAAGATTCAGGCGCAGGTTCAGCCTTTATTGTTTTTGGAGGAAACTGGGGTATTCGACTAAAACCCGCAAGCGATAGCAACGATTGGAATATCGACGATGCCAACCAATGGGGCGAGGGCTATTTATCACTAGGAGAAGAACAGGATCTTCGATTTGAGTAAGGTCGACGAAGGGTCAATTTTTAAACAAAACCTGGGAGAGAAATCAATCTTCATAGTGGGGTTGAGGAACAGATTTGATCGGTGCCGATGGAGCAGGAAGATGTGTCTCGAATCCGGGTGAAAAGGGGTTTAGGATGGGTTCATGAGTTAATCGTTGCTGATTCCTGACGAGTTGCAGGCTTTGAGTTGTGATTTCCAACCGGTCAATCGGGATGTCGACAGAGAGGGTATTGGGGATTCCATTAATGGCAAACAATTGGTAGGCCAGCGACCATGCGAGCTTTTCTTTTCCTTGTTCTTTGACAATGAAATCGGCTTCCGGTGAAGGAGACCCCTTAAACAGCAGGACCCAGAGATTGGATCGGAAGGTTGGAGCTGAGGGTTCTGTCGGCGGAACAAATTCAGGGACAAGGGAAGGAATAGTTTGTAAGGGAACCGCAGGGGAAAACTCCACTTCGCATCGCTGCACATACAAGGTCGGAATATTCTTGCCTTCATTTAAATCGGGAATATAGGAGAAGGAATAGCGAACTTGTATGCCATTCCGCGCATAGGTGTACACATCTTCACCATTTCCTGGGGAAACCAAATTTTTGAAATATTTTTCCCAATCGGGGAACGTATAATAGCTGAAAACACGGAGTGCGGCTTTTCGGGATCGAACCGCCATCGGAGTTCCTAGTGTTTGACGCAATTCTTCTTGCGTTAAACCCAAATAACCGTCTTCGAAATAGGGTTTAGCTGAAACAGGGGTAGGCCACAAGATCCCCCCTATGCTACAAGGTATGGTGACGAATGCGGCAAAGGCTACCCATAAAAGCGGCCTTTTACAAAGTGGGAAGGAAAATGTCATAAAAAGAATAGTGGATTTCGTAATCCTATTTCTTGAAATTCCTAGAAGTCAAGAATGGGGGATAAGTAATGGCTGAAAAGCCTTGAGTTGTCGACCGTAAGTTGCGATGTTTTTTTGAAGGAAGAGGGGGTAAGAATGAGCACATTAGAAGCAGCGTTGGAATCTCGAATCCTTGTGCTAGATGGCGCCATGGGTACGATGATTCAGACTCATAATCTGAAAGAAGAAGATTTTCGCGGGACGCGTTTTATGGATCATGCCTATGATGTCAAAGGCAATAATGACCTGTTAAGCCTGACCCAACCAAAAATTATTGAAGATATTCATGTGCAATATCTTCAGGCCGGCGCCGATATCATTGAAACCAATACCTTTAATTCCAATGCCATTTCTCTGGCCGATTATCATATGGAGGATTTAGCGTATGATTTAAATCTGGCGGGAGCACAGTTGGCCAAGCGCGCAGTGGCTCGGGTGCAGGCTGAGAAACCTGGCCGGACGTGTTGGATTGCCGGGGCCTTGGGCCCCACCAATCGAACTGCGTCAATGTCGCCGGATGTGAATAATCCGGCATTTCGAGCGGTCACCTTCGATGGCTTAGCTGCAGCCTATTATGATCAGGTTCGGGGATTGGTCGAGGGAGGCGTCGACCTTCTTCTGGTGGAAACCATTTTTGATACGCTGAATGCGAAGGCCGCTTTTTATGCTATCGCCCAATATAGTGAAGAAGTGCACCGGTCATTTCCTATTATGGCCTCGGTAACGATAACAGATCTGAGTGGCCGGACGTTATCGGGTCAAATCATCGAAGCGTTTTGGAACTCCATTTCTCATGCCAATCCTTTGAGTGTGGGAATTAATTGTGCATTAGGAGCCAAACAAATGCGCCCCTACATTGAAGAGCTATCCAAAGTGGCGCCCGTCTATATCAGTTGTTATCCCAATGCGGGTTTACCCAATGCTTTTGGCGGATTTGATGAAACGCCGGAACGAATGGGCGGAGATCTCCGCGATTTTGCCAGCCAAGGGTGGGTCAATATTGTGGGTGGGTGCTGCGGAAGTACGCCCGATCATATTCGAGCGATTGCCGAAGGGGTCGAAGATTATGCTCCGCACAAAAAAACGCATGTTCCGCGTCTGACTCGGTTGAGCGGATTGGAACCATTAACTATTCGTCCAGAAGGGAATTTTGTCAATATTGGTGAACGTACTAATGTGACGGGTTCACCGAAATTTGCGAAATTGATTCTCAGTGGGAATCTTGAGGAAGCCTTGGCTGTGGCGCGCCAGCAAGTCGAAGGAGGTGCGCAAATTATCGATGTGAATATGGATGAAGGGCTTTTGGATTCCCAAAAGGCCATGGTGGATTTTTTGAATCTCATCGGATCCGAACCGGATATTGCTCGTGTGCCCATTATGATTGATAGCTCCAAGTGGTCGGTCATTGAGGCGGGACTAAAATGTATTCAAGGCAAGGGTGTCGTCAATTCCATTAGTCTTAAGGAAGGCGAGGACCAATTTCTGGAGCAGGCACGGAAGATTCGTCGCTTTGGAGCTGCCGTGGTCGTTATGGCATTCGACGAAACAGGTCAAGCAGATACGGTAGATCGAAAAGTGGAAATCTGTACCAGGGCCTATCGTCTGCTGACTGAAAAGCTGGACTTTCCGCCGGAGGACATTATTTTTGATCCCAATATTTTGACGGTCGCAACTGGCATGGAGGAACACAATGCCTATGCCGTGAATTACATTGAGGCCACGAGGCAAATCAAAGCCACTTTACCTTTCTGCAAAGTCAGCGGTGGAGTCAGCAATATTTCTTTTTCCTTCCGGGGAAACAATGCAGTGCGGGAGGCTATACATTCTGCATTTCTCTATCATGCCATCAGGGCGGGGATGGACATGGGAATTGTGAATGCCGGTCAATTGGGAGTGTATGAAGAAATTCCCAAAGATCTCCTCAAGTTAGTTGAAGATGTTTTGTTGAATCGTCGGCCGGAGGCTACTGAGGAATTGGTTACCTTTGCTGAGACGGTCAAGCAACAGGGCAAAGTGACTGTGATTGATGATGCGTGGCGCCAGGGCACGGTAGAAGAACGTCTCTCGCATGCGTTGGTGAAGGGACTGGTCGAATTCATTGATGCCGATGTGGAGGAAGCCCGTCAGAAATACCATAGGCCACTGGATGTCATTGAGGGGCCTTTAATGGATGGGATGAATGTGATCGGAGAGCTGTTTGGCGCGGGGAAAATGTTTTTGCCTCAAGTGGTCAAAAGCGCGCGAGTCATGAAAAAGGCCGTGGCGTATTTGTTGCCGTTTATGGATGCGGAAAAAGTTGAAGGCGAAGGTCAAAGTCAAGGTAAGATTTTGCTCGCGACAGTAAAGGGGGACGTGCATGACATTGGAAAAAACATCGTCGGTGTCGTGCTGGCCTGCAATAACTATGAGGTCCTTGATCTGGGCGTGATGGTTTCCTGTGACAAAATATTGCAAACCGCTCGCCGAGAAAAAGTGGATCTGATTGGCCTTAGTGGACTGATTACTCCTTCCTTGGATGAAATGGTTCATAATGCTCGAGAAATGACTCGAGAAGGCTTTTCCATTCCTCTGCTAATTGGCGGAGCCACCACCAGCAAGGCCCATACAGCGGTAAAGATTGCGCCTGGGTATACCAGCCCGGTTGTGCATGTATTAGACGCTTCCTTAGCGGTTAATGTAGTACGTAAGTTAATGAGCCCGGATGATAAAAACGCTTTTGTGCAGGATGTGCAGGCGAAACAACAGAAAACGCGGGAAGCCTACCTATCCAAGACAACGACCAAGAAATTTGTAACATTGGAAGAAGCGAGAAAACAGCCCTTCCACATTCATTGGGAGACGGCTTCCATTGCCAAACCTAGTGTTCTTGGTTGCAAAGTTCTTGAGGATGTGGCACTTGAAACGCTTATTCCTGTAATTGACTGGTCCCCCTTTTTCCACGCATGGCAATTGCGCGGGAAATTTCCGAAAATTTTTGAAGACTCCGTGGTTGGGTCAAAGGCCAAAGAACTCTTTGACGATGCTCAAAAGCTCTTGCAAGAAATTATTGATCGAAAATTGCTTACGGCCAAAGGTGTCTATGGATTGTTTCCAGCCAATAGTCAGGGAGATGACATTATCATCTACAAAGATGAGACGCGTTCGGAGGGTGTGTCAGTCTTTCATACTTTGCGCCAGCAAATAGAAAAGCCTCAAGGAGATTTTTATTATGCATTGGCTGATTTTGTGGCCCCGCAGTCCAGCGGAAAGGCGGACTATATCGGTGGTTTTGCCGTCACGGCCGGCCTCGGGATCGAAGCCCTCTGTCAGCGGTTTGAACAGGATCATGATGACTATAACGCTATTATGGCTAAGGCTTTGGCTGATCGGTTAGCCGAGGCTTTTGCCGAATGGCTCCACCGTGAAGTGCGACAGGAATGGGGATTTGGTCAAGATGAGCAATTGACCAATGAGGATCTCATTCAAGAAAAGTATCGTGGAATTCGCCCCGCGCCGGGGTATCCGGCCTGTCCAGACCATACTGAGAAACAGCATTTGTTTGAGTTGTTGCAGGTTGAGAAAACCGTAGGTATTCAGCTGACCGAATCTTTTGCCATGTATCCGGCCGCGTCAGTCAGTGGTTTCTATT
>JAUIKP010000188.1 GCA_030430725.1 Nitrospiria bacterium | reverse complement strand
GACTCCAATTTTCATAACCAGTCTCTCCTTATCTATAACCTAAGTGAAGGCCCCACATTCCGGTTGGGGGAATGGCGCGTGAACGGCATCCATTCCAATCGCTTATGAGAGGGCATGTCTTCCCAAGACATTATGGAAACCCGGGTACAATTTATTTCATTCGAAGCCGGATACGGTACAGACCGTTACTGGAGGGTGGAGTCCACGGACCCGAACCCGAAGGTAATCGGGCGCACACCACATACAAAAGATTGTCGTCGGAACCCCGACCAAAATCAAGATTCACGGCGGTCTCCTCGGTCGCCAGAAAGGCAAGTGGTTGCCCAGTCGGTGTGTAGATGTGAACCCCATTGCTACCGGGAGGGCCACCGACTCCCACATAAATGTTCCCCTCCCTATCCACAGTCATCCCGTCACCCCAGGTCCCCGTGGGAAATGTCACCACCATGTTCCGATAGCGAAGAGAGCCATCGTCCAAAAGATCATACGCGTGAACCGCGCTGGGTGGACCCCCAAAAACCGGAGGCTTCTCCAGGAAATTGGTGCTATAGATTCCAACTTCAACGACGTAGAGGGTCTTCTGGTCGGGCGAAACAGCGAGTCCGTTTGGCTGCCACAGGTTTGCCGCAAGAAGATGCACACCACCGTCAGGGTCAATTCGATAGACGCCCATCACCGGTTGCTCAATGGGCTCATGTCCTGTGTAGCGCGGGTCGGTGAAGTAGATCCTCCCGCGGGCATCAACCGTCAGATCATTTGGGGCATTGAACCGATTCCCGTTGTACAGACCGGCAACAGTATCGCTCCTGCCCGTCTTCATCTCGGTATGCGTAATTCTGCGGCCACCGAAGTCAGCGCCTTCGGCCACGATCATATCGCCACGGGCATCAAATACAATGCCATTCGCCATCCCACTTGGTGAACGGAAGATGGTCGTTACGCCCGTTCGTGGATCAAAGCGCCAGATACGACCGGCCTGCATCCCGCTCACACTGGTGTGTGGAATGTCTGAGAAGTAGACAGACCCGTCCGGAGCGACAGCCGGACTCTCAAGCCAGAATCCACCGCTGAATACCTGCTCGAACCTGGCTTCGGGGTCCACGAATGAATCCTGAGCCAGAAGGGTTCCGAAGTGGCCCACGACAGAAAACAGGACGAGGACGATCCAGACTCGTTTTACCGTGACGTTCACTCCCCTCGGAACTCGGCCAAAAGTCGGGTTACATGGCATGAGAGGCTTATCAAAAAATTCAGGTGAACGCAGGAGATGCAGAGTTTCGATTTTAGACCTGGCACGTCTCCGCGATTCTCTTGAAGACTGCCAAATATGTCAAGTTGAGAGTCTGCAGGGATAAGATGGGGGAATCCAAGGGATATCTTTAAAACATACCCATTATTTTCCTCTTCCGGGCCTTTGTCTCACCTGTGCCAATGAAAAGTCTTAATATTCCAAATACTCAACGGTTTCTCAATGATCTTTCGGGCTTACGCCACACAACAGGACGCAAAAGAACTTATTCCCATTCGTGAACGAGGGGGAACAGAAAGAACGATGGCCCAACACTCCCTCCCTGGAAAGTTGGGCCATCATAGCGAAAGGTATCGGTAGGGTAAACGCTACTGACTCGTATTCTGATCGTATTCGGCGGCTTCGACAAAGAAATAGGTATGGCAAGCCCGATCGATAAAGGTCTTGGAGAGGGTCGGCGGCACTCCGTTGAACTTCGCAATACTGACAATCTGCTCGATCAAATCCCGGGGATGGCAACTCCGCATATTCAATTGATACTTGACATACACCCCATCCAATAAATACTGCACGGCTTCAGGATCATACGGCACCCCCTTTTTCCTACAGACTTCTTCAAAAATCTGCGTAAACCGTTCGGGGGTCGGATCGGCAATGTAGATTTTATTTCTAATTCTGCGAAGAAAGGCTTCATCGGCCAGCTTGGCCGGCTCCAGGTTCGTGGCAAACAACACGATCGTGTCAAAGGGAATTTGAAACACTTTACCCGTATGCAATGTCAGATAATCCACCCGCTTTTCCAACGGCACAATCCATCGGTTTAATAAATCTCGCGGACGAACCAATTGTCGTCCAAAGTCGTCAATCAGAAACACCCCTCCATTGGCTTTAATATGCGGGGGCGCTTTGTAATATTTTGCGGACGCATTAAAGGAAAGATCCAGCGTGGCCATCGTCAACTCACCGCCGGCAAACTCGATCGGACGTTTACAGAGTACCCAGCGGGTATCTTTTTCCACTCTGGCTTCAATGAGGGATCTGGACGCTTCTTGTGGAACATCGACTCTGACGTGGGTGATCGGATCGAACACTTGAATGATTTGTCCATCGACCTCCATAGCATATGGAATATAGACTTCTCCCCCGCCTACCGCTTCCAGCATTTTCCCAATGGCTTCGGCCAGGACTGTTTTTCCGTTTCCAGGAGGTCCATACAAAAAGATGGCCCAGCCGGAATTGACAGCTTCCCCGAGTTGATCAACGGTGCCGGGAGTCAGCACCAAATGTTCCGTGGCCGCAGTCACAGTCCGTCGGTCAATGGTTAAACTATTGACGGGCTGACTTTTGATCATGTCGATATACTGATTGAGGGAAACCGGAGCCGGTCCCACATACCGGCATAGATCCATGAAAGCGGTGGCTCTTTGCCGGCCCGCCTCCGTCAACACATATCGGAGTAACACCCCGAGGGACTCCCCGTGGCCCTTGACCTCGCACAATTTCTCCCGTTGAATGAGGGTGAACAGCTCTTTCATGACCCCATATGGCAATTTCATAATCTCCCCGGCCGATCGCTCGGTGAGTTCTCCTTGGGTGTAAAGAGTTCTCACCAGAAGCTGTATAAGCAATTCCTCCGGCAACCCGGTCTCCGCAATGGTCGTCGGGGCCGTTAACGTGCGAGCGTTGAGAGGTTGGGTCTTCACACTTCCATTAGATGTCATTGTGGCAGCCGAACTCATTCGTAATCTCCTTTAATTAGTCCATTTTGAGAACAAAGGGAACATGGCGCAGAACGATTGCGAGGGTTCAGTTATGGTGCCCTTTTACACAAGGGATAATCTCTGTAAAATTAAAAAAACATTGCCATGCATAAGTTTCCGCGCTATTTCCCTATCTCGCTTACACAACCGTTCGGTGAGGTCGCATGAGGAATTCTTTCCATGAATTTCGCCATCTCCGCCATATTCGACCCACTACGCGTTCCCCTATCGGTTCTGTCCGGAAAAGGCTTCATGGCTTTCAATTGAACTGGTATATGTGGCTGATGGTTTTCGGCCTGATTTCAATCGTAGGCTGTACCGAACCGCTTCCCGATTACACGCTACGTTTTGGGTTGGCCAATTCACCGACGAATTTAGATCCGCGTTATGCCACTGATGCCACGTCAGCCCGAATCAATCGGCTTCTGTATTCCCGCTTAGTGGACTTCGGCGAAGGCACGGTCCCGGTTCCGGCTTTGGCCACGTGGCGTGAACTCTCTCCTATCCACTATCGATTCACCTTGCAAGAACCGACACCGCTCTTCCACAATGGCGCCCGACTCTCCGCCAACGATGTCAAAGCCACCTATGCCTCCATTCTGAATCCTGCCACGGCATCTCCTCATCGCGGTATTCTGCAAATTATTACCCGGATCGACACACCGACGGAAAATACCGTTGATTTCTTTCTGAAGCAGCCCGATTCATTATTTCCCGGCTATTTAGTTATCGGCATTCTCCCCGCAAACCTTATTGCCAAGGGGCACCCTTTCCATACCCATCCCATAGGCAGCGGGCCCTTCCAATTTCTTGAACGCGCCGATGATACCCGGCTTATGATCGAGCGACGGGCGGATGGTCAACGTGTGGAGTTTTTACGGATTCCCGATCCGACCGTTCGAACACTCAAGCTTTTGGCAAATGAAATTCATCTCCTTCAAAATGATCTCCCTCCTGAGCTTGTCACGTATCTGTCCGCCCGCAAGGGCATCACGTTGCAACAACGTCAAGGGGCAAATTTTGCCTACCTGGGGTTCAATCAGTTAGATCCTGTGGTCGGTCAAGAACTGGTGCGGAAGGCGATTGCCCATGCCATCGATCGTGAACACATTATTCAATTCGTGTTGAGGGGGCGAGCCAGAGTCGCGCAAACACTCTTTCCTCCGGAGCATTGGGTTGGACATGCATCTTTACCTGGATACACGTACGATCCGGAGGAGGCACAACGCTTATTGAAGAAAGCCGGATATGATTATGCCCATCGCCCGACCATCACCTATAAAACCTCAACCGACCCCTTTCGATTGCGCCTGGCCACGATCATTCAATACCAACTCGACCAGGTTGGAATTGATGTCTCCATCCAAAGCCACGATTGGGGCACATTTTACGGTGACATCAAATCAGGCCGATTCCAAATGTATAGTCTGGCCTGGGTCGGCGTGAAATCTCCGGATATTTTCCGGTATGCCTTTCATAGTGACGCCATCCCACCCCTCGGCGCCAACCGTGGTCACTTTGCCGATGTGGTGTCGGATCGCCTCATAACGCAAGCGGAACAGACCCTGAACAAGCAGGAGCAGCAGACGCTGTATCGCACTCTTCAAGCCCGTCTCCTGGACACACTCCCCTATGCGCCTCTCTGGTTTGAAGACCATTATGCGCTGGCATCCACCAGCATTACCGGATATCAATTGAGTGCCGATGGCAATTATGACGGACTGGGCCAGGTCCGGTGGATGGGACCTCCCTCAGTTCCCCCAAAACACATCGCACGGCTCGACCCATGACCATGCCACGCTACCAGGACCCTGTCACGCAGGCTCTATTTTTTCAATTACCCTCTTCGCCTGTTTCGTCATGACCCGTTTCCTTGTGACAAGAATCCTGAGCGCGCTGCTCGCCCTTTTAGGAGTGATTTGCCTGGTTTTTCTGTTGATTCATCTTATTCCAGGCGACCCCGTAGAAGTGATGCTGGGTGAATCAGCCCAACCGACAGACAAAGAAACCCTTCGCCATGCCTTAGGCCTGGACCTCCCCCTCCATCAACAGTGGTGGATTTACTTCAAGGGACTTTTACATCTGGACTTGGGCACATCCCTTTTTTCGGGTCGGGCGATTGTGGATCTGCTCATTGAACGCATTCCCGCCACTCTCTATCTCAGTCTCGTCTCCCTGATTGTGGCAATCGGCTTGGCGCTTCCCCTTGGCCTGGTCGCGGCCGTCCGACAACATACTCCTCTGGATTATGGCGCCATGGGATTTGCGTTGTTCGGAATGTCAATTCCCAATTTCTGGATGGGTCCTTTACTCATTTTAGTCGGCGCCCTCTGGCTTGGCTGGTTTCCCGTTAGTGGACGGGAAGGCTGGAACTCCGTCGTACTCCCTGCCCTGACACTCGGAACAGCCATGGCGGCCATCCTGGCCAGAATGATTCGAAGCAGTGTCCTTGAAGTATTGGGGGAAGACTTCATGCGAACCGCTCGCGCCAAAGGCCTCTCCCCGACACGGGCGGTCTTGCACCATG
This sequence comes from Nitrospiria bacterium, assembly GCA_030430725.1. Lineage (GTDB taxonomy): Bacteria > Nitrospirota > Nitrospiria > Nitrospirales > UBA8639 > Nitrospira_E. Next base: position 999 of record JAUIKP010000188.1, on the reverse strand, counting down.
CGCTTCCCAATGCCCTCTTACCCATCTTGACACTCCTGGGCCTTCAGCTCGGGGGCTTGCTTGGTGGAGCGGTGATCACGGAAACCGTGTTTGCCTGGCCTGGATTAGGGTTGTTGATGATTGAAGCCATTCAACAGCGCGATTATCCGGTCGTGCAAGCGGCCGTGCTTTGCATCAGCACGACCTATATCGTGGTGAATCTGCTCACAGATCTGCTATATGCATGGCTGGACCCTCGCATCCAATTCACCACTGGGGATGGTTGAAAAAGTCCGCCACCGGCGTTCTCACCCCTTTGTCATGCTCACGTACTCACCTGTACGTTCCGCGTGCCAAACGGGCTGCGGCCTTCCCTTCGGCATGACTCAGGGCAGGACTGGACGGACCTCTTTGAACCCTCCCTTATTGCTCTTGATTGCCACGCAATAATATGGAGACGATTGAAATGGGTGGAAATCTGAATTATTCAACAGTCACTACTGACTAACCATGCGTCTTTGGCTCCCACTCTCCATCATCGCCGTGTGGGCCTTTCTGGCCATCTTCAATTCCATATTTTCCTTAACCCCTGATGCAATTGATCTCACCAACATTCTTTCCCCGCCAAGTCTGGAGCACTGGTTAGGGCATGATGAATTAGGTCGGCCGGTTGCCGACCGTCTTATCAGCGGTGCACACACGTCGTTTTTTGTTTCGTTGTGCGTGGTCGCCCTGGGGGTCGGTTTTGGAAGTCTTCTCGGCGTCTCCAGTGCCTATCTCAGCGGATGGGTCGATGCGGGCTTTGTACGAATTGTGGACGTCATGCTCGCCTTTCCGGGGTTACTGCTTGCCATCGCCCTTGCCGGTGCGTTGGGACCGGGAATCGGTAATGTGATTCTGGCTTTGGGAATCGTGGGCTGGGTGGGATATGCCCGGCTGGCGAGAGGACAGGTCCTCGCCCTCAAACACGCCGATCATGTCCTGGCCGCCCAAGCCATCGGAGCACCGCCTTGGCGTATT
>JAUIKP010000187.1 GCA_030430725.1 Nitrospiria bacterium | reverse complement strand
ATCTGCGGGCTCATCAATTTCATCCACCGACCCCACTTGCCTCTCCAGGATGTAAACACCAGTCGTTCCCGCCTGGTCATTCCCTTTATAATCATGCCCGCACATTTCTCTGCGCTTAGGAATCTGGCATGTCCTTCGAGAACTCGCCCGAAAGGTTGGCCATGAGGTCCGATACTTCGTTCATGAATTTCGGATTGCACAAAATCGGGGGCCACAATGGTTACGGTGACTCCTGTCCCTGCCAACTCAATGCGAAGCGACTCAAAAAATCCGTTCATCGCATGTTTACTGGCACAATAAGCTGAATGAGCAGGCACGCCCGTCAAACTTGCGACGCTGGAGATCGCAACAATCCGGCCTCTCGTGGCCTTTAAGAACGGCAACGCCAATTTGGTACAGTACACGCTACCGAAAAAATTCACCGCCATCACGCGTTGATAGAGTTGCACGTCATGAACATCCTCCACCGTCGACCACATGGATATCCCGGCATTATTCACCAACACATCGATCCGGGAACACAGAGAAACCACCTGTTGAATCATCGCCGAGCAGGCATGGGGATCCGTTACATCCGTCGGAATGACCAATGCAGTGGCTCCCAGGTTCTCACAGGCGCGCGCCACCTCCTGCAAACGTGACCGGTCTCTCGCGACAAGCACCAACTGTGGACCCTGCGGCGCTAACCCACAGGCCAGCGCTTTTCCAATTCCTGAAGACGCCCCGGTAATGAGAATAACCTGGTTTGTAAATTCACTCATCGTCACTTCCCAGGGAATCGAAATGGGATGAACCCTATTGACAGATTTTTATAACGAGCGTAGCATTACATCTGCGCTCATGAAAGACGATTATGAAAGGAAGGAGAGAATGAGCGTTCATCTCCTTTCAAACCGGAAAGGGGGTCTCACATGGACGACCTTACTCCACCAGATCATGTAGGCCCATCGGCGGCGAAACCCGCCTCAGTCTCCTGACGGGCCTTCTCGTTTTCGCCGAATCATATCCCTACTCAAACACAAGCACGCCTAAGGGCATCTGCCAACGGGAATTACACAGAGCTTGATGAGAATGAGTCACAAGAGGGATCCTCAACCTTCATATCTGGAAGATTCGGCCAAACCCTCAACGGGAAACGCGTCATTAGCCTTCTGATGGGCCACATTGAACATGAGGTTCATTTTATGTGGTATATACCACATAATCCGAGGGGCTCCCTTTCACGGGACAAGCCCCTCGGGTTGTTTTTGGTGGCCCCACAATCCGACAACCCTTCTTCACCCCATCTGCCACTCAAATCCCTGATCCCCTAATATGAGGATTTCTTCTACGCAGTTTCAACCATATGGCCTTGAATTACCCGCCTGGGTCGCCGATTATCTTGTACAACAACCGGGGACCTATCCGACTCAAGATGCTCGTATGGACCTGGTCAGTAAACTCGCGCAACGCACTATCCCATATGGAACCGGAGGACCATTGGGAGCAGGGGTTTTCCGCCTGGACACTCAAGAACTCGTCGCGTCAGGGGTGAATCTTGTTCTTTCGTCGAAAAGTTCAATGGCCCATATTAAATTCGTCGCGATGCAAATGGCACCGCAAATCATGGGCTCCCATAATTTAGGAGCTATCGGATTTCCCAACCACGAGTTGGTAACCAGTTACGAGCCATGCAGTATGTGCCCGGGAGCGATTTCCTGGTCCGGCGTTCGACACATCTTCTGTGGCGCCAGAGGAAGCGACGCCGAAGCGGTTGGTTTTGACGAAGGCCCCAACCGGCAAATTGGATGAGAGAACTTGAGCAGAGGGGGATTGCCGTAGCCAGGTGATATTAGACGAACCAGCGCATCTTCTGTCCCCCAGCCATATGTCCAAAACGGCGGGGAGGTGTATAACGGCCGAAAAGTGTAGATGAAAGACAGATTTCCCTTTCCCAAATTCAAGGAGAAACGTAGATGCCTCCTAAACAGAACACGTCAACGGCTTCGCACTCATCAACCATCACCCTCGCCATTGATATTGGCGGGTCCGGAATCAAAGGCCTCCTGCTCGATCAGTCTGGGCAACCTCTGTCTGAACGGGTACGAATGGTCACACCGAAACCCGCGACACCACAGGCCATTGTCCCGCTTATTGTGGAAATTGCCCAAACACTCGGGCGATTTGATCGCGTATCAGTCGGCTTTCCGGGCGTGATTCATCAGGGGTGGGTGAAAACAGCGCCCAATCTGGATACATCATGGCCTGGAACCTATCTCGTTGGAGAACTGGAACAACAACTCCAAAAGCCGGTTCGGGCAGCCAATGATGCAGATGTGCAGGGTTATGGCGCGATCAAAGGCCAAGGGGTCGAAATGGTCATTACCCTGGGGACCGGATTTGGAACGGCGTTATTCATTAATGGACACCTTGTGCCTAATATGGAAATTGCTCACCACCCCTTTCGAAAACAAGAGACCTATGAAGTACAATTGGGTGCCAGCGCACTGAAAAATGTGGGGAAAAAGAGATGGAATCTCCGTCTGGCCAAAGCGATTGACGTATTAGATCGAGTGATTAATTTCGACCATCTCTACATAGGCGGGGGCAACGGCAAAAAGGTCACCATTCCATTGCCATCACATGCCACAATCGTCTCAAATACAGCAGGGCTCCTTGGAGGAATCGCGCTCTGGGCCGATCCCAATGTGGTCATTCCATCTAAGCCTCAGGTCCCTGGTAAAGGAACCGCACGAAAACAGGCTCCTCGAAAAAAGTCATCAAAAACTCTCCGGAAGAAAAAGGATTGAATCCCATACACGGCTCACCACTCAGCTCGTTCCACGCCAAGTTGCGCCTTACCTTTATCCTGAGGGACATCGCCTAACCGACACACACCACCATGATTCCGTACGGGTTACCTCAACTTCTCTGGGTAGGTCTGGGCGGGTTTTTAGGGTCGGTAGGCCGATTCGTGATCTCCGGCTTCTTTAACCGCCTGAGTCCGGCCCTTGCCTTCCCGATTGGCACGTTGGCCGTGAACTTACTCGGCTGTTTCCTGATCGGGTTACTCCATGGGTGGGCCGAGTCCCGGAATATCCTAGGAACGGACACCAGAATTTTTCTGTTCATTGGCGTTCTGGGGGGATTCACGACCTACTCGACCTTCGGGTTCGAATCCCTGGCACTCCTGAAAGACGGGGCCATGCTCAAAGCCTCCGCCAACATCATCATCCATGTCTTCGTGGGTCTAGCCGCTGTCTGGTTGGGCGATACATTGGGACGGCTGTAAGCGCAGGTTGCTTCTTCCTCCTTATCAATTCACAAAATAGATTTGGGGAGTGGATTCCTTTTCTTCAAGCCACTTGGCGAGAAGGGGGTGAACACGGTACAACCATTATTCGTCGTTTTCACTATCCGAATGGTTAGCATCCCTGAATATGTCCTCAAAGAAACGGGTTTTTCCTTCCAGTTCCCCCCATGCCGACCTGATCGTTGAAGGCGCTCGGCAAAATAACCTGAAAAACATTTCCCTCCGTATCCCGCACAACGCCGTCACCGTCATCACCGGTGTGTCAGGATCCGGGAAATCCTCGTTGGCCTTCGACACCCTGTTTGCGGAAGGCCAATGGCGTTACGTGGAATCGCTCTCATCCTATACGCGCATGTTCCTGGACCGCGTCAAACGCCCTGATGTGGACCGACTCACCAATATCCGTCCCTCGATTGCCTTGGAACAAAAAAATCCGATCCGGACCTCGCGTTCCACCGTCGGCACCACCAGTGAAATTTCGGATTATCTCCGGTTGCTTTTCTCCAAAATCGGACGGTTGACCTGTCCCGACTGCAAGGTGGAAGCCATCGCCTACCACCCCACCACGATCGCGCAAGATTTACTGAATCGATTCCCCAATCAACGCGCCCTCGTCTGTTTTCCAAAACCCGCCCCCCATCCTGACGCACTGGAATTCATGCACACGTCACTCTTAAAACAAGGTTTCATTCGCGTCGTCATCAACCATCAACTGATCAACCTTAACACCGCCCCCCTCCCCTCACCGCTGCCATCGGAATTATCAGTCGTCGTTGATCGCCTGACCCTGGATACGGAATCGCGCAGGCGATTGGTCGAAGCCTTGGAATCGGCATTTCGCGAAAGTGAAGGCCGCGCACACGTCTTCATCGGGGATAACCAACCCTTAGCCTACCGTGCACACCTCTCATGCCCGGGCTGCGGCAGGACTTTCCCCACCCCACGACCCGTATCCTTTTCTTTCAATCATCCACTTGGAGCCTGTCCCGAATGCAAAGGGTTCGGCAACATCCTGCGCTACGACGAACGATTACTCATTCCCGACCCCGACAAGTCCTTACAGGACGGCACGATCGAACCCTGGACAAAACCATCCAATATGTGGTGGCAGAAAGAAATGCTCAAAGCCTTCAAAAAGAAAAATTTTGACCCGACCATACCCTACAACCAGCTCACCCAAGCCGAACAAGACCTGATTTGGAAAGGAGAAGGAAAGGTTGAGGGCATCAATGATTTTTTCACATACCTAGAAGGCAAACGCTACAAGATGCATGTCCGGGTCTTCTTAAGCCGGTATCGCAGTCCTTCGCCCTGCACCACCTGCCAGGGAACCCGCTTACGGCCGGAATCACTCATGGTCAAAATCTATGAATGCCACATTCACGAAGTCTGCGGATGGCCGCTTTCGAACCTTCAACGATGGCTTCAAACCTTGCCGCTAAGCACTTTTGAAGAAGCGATCGCGAAGGATCTGTTGATGGCCTTGCAATCGAAACTGTCATTTCTCCTGCGCGTGGGTTTGGACTATCTCACACTGAACCGGGAAATGCGGACATTATCCGGAGGCGAAGCTCAGCGTATTCATCTGGCGACACAACTGGGCAGTCAGCTCATGGGCACACAGTATGTCCTGGATGAACCGACGATCGGCCTCCATGCACGCGACACCGAGGCCATGGGGATAATTTTGCGGGAGCTGGCGGGACGGGGAAACACCGTCATTGTGGTGGAACATGATCCGCAGATCATTCAACAGGCCGATTACATCGTTGAACTGGGACCACATTCAGGCGATCAAGGCGGAGAGGTCATCTGCGCGGCCCCCTATCACACCTTTCTCAAGCATCCCCAATCGCTCACCGCCCAATATTTGCGTGGGGAACGAACCATACTCTTACCTTCCAAACGTCGATCAGGAGAGGGAAAAGCGCTTCGGTTCACAGGAGTGAACGAACAAAATCTCAAAAATCTTACCGCCAACATTCCCCTCGGCACACTGGTCTGTGTCACAGGTCCTTCCGGATCAGGGAAAAGCACGTTAGTCGAAGCCACCATCTATACGGCTCTGGCGCGTTTTTTTAAGGTGGACACTTCTCCCCAACCCACGCTGGCAGGCATGACGGGGCAGGAACATCTTCGAACCGTCTGCCTTATTGACCAGGAACCCATCGGCAAAACCCCGCGCTCGAATCCCATTACCTACATTAAAGCCTATGATGAAATCCGGACCTTATTCGCGCAGTCCTCTGAAGCGCGGGCGCACAGGCTCACCCCCGCGCACTTTTCTTTTAACACAGGGAAAGGCCGATGCCCTCGGTGCCAGGGTAATGGTTATGAAAAACTGGAAATGTATTTTCTCGCGGATCTCTACGTGCCCTGCGCGGACTGTGAAGGGAAACGATTTCAGGATAGAATTTTACAAGTCCACGTCAAAGGACATTCCATTCATGACGTGCTCAATCTCACCATCGACCAAGCGATCGCCTTCTTCGCGACTTCCTGTCCCAAAGTTCTTAAAGGCTTGCAAGTGCTTCAACAGCTCGGGCTGGGCTATCTGACACTGGGACAGCCAGCCACGACCCTTTCGGGTGGCGAAACCCAACGACTGAAAATCGCGCGGGAATTGGCCAATACCCCCAAACGATCTGCCGCCAACTCTGACCACAAGGGCGCGCTCTATATCCTGGATGAACCCACCAGGGGACTGCATCTTGAAGATATCACGCGTCTGTTAACGGTGTTGCATCAACTGGTGGATGAAGGGAATACGGTTCTGGTCGTCGAACATCACCTGGACGTCATCAAATGCGCGGATTGGGTCATCGACCTCGGCCCCGGTGGCGGCGAATCCGGCGGCCACATCGTCGCCCAAGGCCCACCGGAAGAGATTGCCAACAACCCAAACTCGATCACCGGGAAATATTTAAAACCACTTCTCGCTCTCGGACGATAAAAGACCTTTTGTCTATGATCGCTTGCCATCACTTCCACACAGAAAATTTATCTAGTTTCCAATTGAGGAAACCCTAACCGTTTCCAAAATACTTCTGCCTCATGAAATGATCGATTGTGAAGGACAAATGAATATTCTCTTCACAACACTCTTCCGATTCCGGTTAATTCCCTTTGCTTAACCGGTTTCTGATCCACAATGGATCCTTCCGGCAATCCAGCACGGCATGTACACGCACTAAATCTTCATTGACGTGATAGTAAATGGCAGAGCGAAAACGTTTAGACAAACACCGAAAATATTCACATG
>JAUIKP010000186.1 GCA_030430725.1 Nitrospiria bacterium | reverse complement strand
GATGTGGGTGATCGGGGGCCTCATCGTAGCAGCAGTAGCGTTGCTCGGCCTGCTGTATTGGCTTGGGAAAGGAGGCGAAGGCCCCATGAGCGGGCTGACAGAAACCGTTGGCTCGTCTGCTCCGCCTACACAACGCGATACTCCGGCCCCGTCAACAAACGGACCACGAAATGCCATGTCATCTCCCGGCATCATGGTCAGTCCTCGAAAGCAGCAAATGATCGGAGTGGAAACCGAACAAGTCCGAGTCCGCACACTCACGCGGACCATCCGTACCGTCGGACTGGTAGAGGTGGACGAGCGGCTACTGGAACACGTGCACACCAAACTCAAAGGGTGGATCGAAAAATTATATGTCAAATTCACGGGAGAAAAAGTTCGAAAAGATCAAAAGTTGTTCGAGATTTATAGTCCGGAATTAGTGGCGACGCAGGAAGAATACTTGCTCGCGTTGAAAGCGGTTCGTGCCTTAGGAGCAAGTGAATTCCCTCAAGTCGCCAACGCCTCGAAACGCGTGCTGCAATCGACCCGTGAACGCTTCGCGCTCTGGGATATCACCCCGAATCATATTAGAGATCTGGAAAAGTCAGGAATGGTCCTCCGAACCCTACCGCTGCACGCCCCCATGTCCGGCTATGTGCTGAAGATGCATGTTCGCGATGGGATGTATGTGACTCCGGAGATGGAGGTCTATACCCTGGCTGATCTTTCCAGAGTATGGGTACTGGCGGACCTCTATGAATATGAAATTCAAGACGTGGAACTGGGCCAGGAGGCGACTATCACGTTGCCCTATTTTTCCGGTGAGGTCTTTGAGGGAAAAGTGACATACATCTATCCTGTCCTCGAGCCCAAGACCAGGACCGTGAAAGTACGATATGAGCTTCCGAATCCGAAATGGAAACTGAAGCCTCAAATGTTTGCCAACGTGGAAATGAAGATTCCACTGGGTGAACGCCTGGTGGTACCTAACACGGCTGTCCTGGATTCAGGAACCGAGCAGCTCGTCTTCGTCGATACAGGAGAGGGTATGTTTGATCCCCGACCGGTGAAAACCGGTATACGCACCAGAGACTGGTACGAAATCATTGAAGGCCTGGAGCCGGACGAACAAGTCGTGACCTATGGGAACTTCCTGATTGACTCTGAAAGTAGCCTGAAAGCTGCAACGGGGATGATGCATGGCGGCCATGAAAAGAAACCCTCGAAGGAACCCACCTCTTCATCTCAAATGTCCCGAGGGGAAAAGTAACATGCACGTGTCCTGTTTTTCTCACACATCCTCCGACAAAATTTTCAGCGACGGGTCATTAACCCTCAAGCGAGGATGTCAGCGTGATTGAAAAAATCATCGAACGGAGTGCCAGGAATCCTTTTTTGGTGTTGCTGATGGTTGGATTTCTGGCCGCATGGGGAGTCTGGGCTGTGAACTCGACGCCTTTGGATGCTATTCCCGACCTCTCCGACGTCCAGGTAATTATTTTCACCGAATGGGTAGGACGAGCTCCCCAATTAGTGGAAGATCAAATTACGTATCCGATCGTGACCACGATGCTGGCGGCTCCACAAGTGAAAGTCGTTCGCGGCTATTCCTACTTCGGCCTTTCATTCATCTATGTCATTTTTGAAGACGGGACCGACATGTACTGGGCTCGCAGCCGCATTCTGGAATACATGAACGAAGCCCTGAAATCCTTACCCGACGGCGTCACCCCCACGCTGGGCCCTGATGCCACCGGCGTCGGATGGGGATTCGAATATGCCGTGGTCGATACAACCGGGAAACAGACCCTTGCGGATCTCCGAACCTTACAGGACTGGTATATCCGCTATTGGCTCAAGGCCGTTCCCGGCGTGTCAGACGTGGCCAGCATCGGTGGCTATGTGCAGCAATATCAGGTCAACATCGATCCCAACGCGATGCTGGCCTACAATTTGCCGGTTGATAAGGTCGTTCGGGCCATTCGGACGAGCAATAACGATGTCGGAGGGCGGGTGGTCGAGTTTACCGGACGGGAATACATGGTCTGGGGCCGAGGCTATGTGGAGTCTGTCCAAGACCTTGAGCAGGTCGCCGTCGGCACCGATGCCAAGGGAACACCCATTCTGCTCAAAGATATCGCTCAAATAGAGCTGGGACCCGATATCCGGCGAGGCTTCGTCGAATTGGACGGCAACGGGGAAGTCGCGGGCGGCATCGTCGTCATCCGCTACGGAGTCAGCACCCTGGACGTGATCGAACGGGTCAAAGCCAAGATTGAAGAAATTTCCTCCGCCCTGCCGGAAGGCGTCAAGATTATTCCAACCTATGATCGTTCCCAATTGATTCATCGTTCCATCGCTACCCTCAAAGAAACCCTCATTGAGGAGAGCCTCATCGTCAGCGTCATCATTATCCTGTTCCTCTTTCATATTCGAAGTGCCCTCGTGGCCATCTTGACACTTCCATTGGCCATTCTTATGTCCATCACCGCCATGTATTACTTGGGGGTGAGTTCGAACATTATGTCTCTCGCCGGCATCGCGATTGCGATCGGCGCCATGTTGGATGGCGCCATCGTCATGGTCGAGAACGCACATAAGAAATTGGAGCAGGGAGGGCCGGAGGCCAATCGAGTCGATCTCATCATTGAGGCGGCCAAGGAAGTCGGCAAGCCGTTATTTTTCTCCCTGCTGATTATCACCGTCTCCTTTCTTCCCGTCTTTACGCTGGAAGCCCAGGAAGGCCGGCTGTTTCGTCCCCTGGCGTTTACAAAAACTTTCGCAATGGGCTCGGCGGCGTTTTTGGCGATCACGTTGGTGCCGCTGCTCATGGTCCTCCTGATTCGAGGACGCATGTTCAAAGAAGACCGCAATCCGATGACTCGCGTGTTGATGGCGCTCTATAAGCCTCTCGCGCAGTTGGTCTTTCGTTTCCGGAAAACCACCATCCTCCTTGCGATGGTGTGCCTTCTTGCCACATGGCCGGTATTCGCCAAACTTGGATCGGAATTTATGCCTCCGTTGTATGAAGGGACGTTGATGTACATGCCTGTCACACTTCCCGGGGCCTCCATTACACAAATGCAACAACTCGTCCAAGTGACCGACCGCATCATCAAACAATTCCCCGAAGTCGAGCAGGTCTTCGGAAAGGCGGGCCGAGCCAGGACGGCGACCGATCCCGCCCCGCTCACCATGATCGAGACCGTGATTAACTTGAAGCCCGATGACCAATGGCGGCCGGGAATGACTGCGGACCGGCTGGAGGACGAACTCGATCGAGCCCTTCAAGTTCCGGGACTCGCGAACTCTTGGACCATGCCCATCAAAGGCCGCATCGATATGCTCACCACGGGAATCCGGACACCACTGGGCATTAAGATTTTTGGGGACAACCTGGAAACGATCCAACAGATCGGAGGGAACATTGAAAACGCGCTTCGGGAAGTACCTGGCACACGAAATATTTACGCTGAGCGGACGGCGGGCGGGTATTATGTCTATTTTAAAATTAAACGTGACCAAATCGCCAGATATGGGTTGACCATCGGCGATGTCGGACAAGTCATCGAATCCGCCATCGGCGGAACAAATATCTCCACAACGATTGAAGGTCGGGAACGGTTTCCGGTGAACCTCCGGTATTCCCGGGGATTTCGCAACAGCCTGGAAGATCTCAAACGGGTTCTCGTCTCCACGGAGGAGGGGCAACAAATTCCCATCACGCAACTGGCCGATGTCCGGCTCATCACCGGGCCGGCCGTCGTAAAAAGCGAGGGCTCGATGCTCGTCGGGTATGTTTACGTGGATGTCGCCGGACGTGATCTCGGCAGTTATGTGGAAGAGGCCAAGAAGGTGGTTGCTGATACCGTGGAATTGCCCAAAGGATATTATCTGGGCTGGAGTGGACAATACGAATACATGCAACGCGCCAAAGCCCGGCTCCTCTATGTCGTCCCGCTGACTCTTCTCCTTGTGTTTCTGTTGCTCTACCTCAATTTCAAATCTGTGGCTCGAACACTCATCGTGCTCCTTTCGGTTCCCTTCGCAGCAGTGGGGGCCATTTGGTCCCTGTATTTGTTGGAATATAACCTCAGTGTCGCCGTCTGGGTTGGGATCATCGCCTTGATCGGGGTAGCAGCCGAGACGGGGGTCATCATGATCACCTACCTCGACCAATCGTATACCAAGTGGAAGACAGAAGGGCGCCTGCAATCCATCCAGAACCTGATCGAATCGGTATTTGACGGAAGTGTGAAACGGGTTCGACCGATCACAATGACGGTCGCATCGACAATCCTGGGCCTCCTCCCCATCATGTGGACCCAAGCCAGTGGCGCGGATGTGGCCAAACGAATCGCCGCTCCCATGGTGGGAGGCATGCTCACCACCATCATTCTGACGCTTCTCGTCATTCCCTGTATCTATATTATTTGGAGAGGCTGGGAACTCAAACACCAACACAAGGCTTCGGCCGAAGATAGGAATTCAACACCATGAAACAGATCAACATCCTTCAATATGTTGTAAGTATGATCGTAGTCGTGTTGCTAGTGAGCTGTGGAGGGGTAACTCAATCCCCTCAAGACGACCCCCTCCCGCCACCTGAGAACGCGAGCCCTCTTGCCGCACAACTGATTATCGACGGCAATCGCCTGTTTGCCGAACACCGGTGGACGGCGGCGATTGGGAAGTACGAAGAGGCCATTCAAGCCCAGCCCAAATTGGCAGAGGCCCATTACAACCTGGGGATGGCCCTTTACAAGAAAGGGCCCGTTTCAGCAGCGCGGCCTCATTTTATCGAAGCAGCCGATTTAGCGCCTGGTCACCCCGTCATTTGGAATGCTCCCCCTTTCAGAAAATATGGCACGGTTGAACCGACTACTCCAACAGCTGCCCCAGATGGCCACATGGGGCATCAACATTAATAGGAGTTGGACCCAAAGAAAACAAGGCAGGGGCCCTAACAATTAGCGAGTTTAGTGCCCACGCCAAAAAGATGGCTCTAAAAATGACAAGCAAAAAGGCGAACTCAAAAGCCGCATCCCTTTCGGGTCGCTTTACATTGGACCTGATTTTAAGGATTGCTCTAATTCAGAACCGTCAAGCATTCCTTCAATTTCTCAACCGACGCGTGAGAAATATGGAAATTGCCGAGGAAATACTCCAGCAATTCTGCATGAGCGCCCTCTCTAAAGGAGGCGATCTTAAAAAACCTGAGAGCGTGGTGGCTTGGTTGTATCGAGTGCTGAACAGCACTCTGGCGGACTTTCATCGTCGCCAAGCCAGGAGACGGCAAGGGGAAGCCGAATATGCTCGCCAGCAACCTCTTCTTTCACAAGAATTCCATGTGGATTTTGCAACAGCATGTACGTGTTTCTATACGCTCATCCCGACGCTGAAACCGGAGTATTCCGATATCTTGCAGCGGATTGATCTTGATGGGAAATCACACGCAACCGTTGCCGGTGAACTAGGAATCACCCCCAACCTGGTGAAAGTTCGTCTCCATAGGGCCCGACAGGCCCTTAAGCGAGTACTACTCATGTCCTGTTGTAAGTCTTGTCATGATTCCGGGTTTATGAACTGCGAATGTGGGCACGAAAAAAATGGAGGAAGACAGCAAGTCAACTGTAACCCGGCGAGGTAAAACCCGTCTTAAGTTAGAAGGGTTTACCCAATGGGGGTTAAAAACTTGCTGGGTGGGATAAGAGGGCTCCATTGAGATAATGGCCACACAAGCAAAGCTATGTGTATGTGTCGGTTTAGAGAGGCAGGGAACTTAAACAAGGAGAAGCATGATGAAAAACCAACTGTTCAAGAAGGAACGTCCCAATAAGGAAGTGCCAGAGGCAACACAAGGCAGCCAGGAAGCATCAGAAATCGATGATCTGCAAGCCTGCATTGCCCAACGGGCCTATGAACTGTATGAGCATGGGGGCTGTTGCCACGGGCATGATCTTGACCATTGGCTAACAGCAGAACGAGAAATCCTAAAGGATAAACTCTAGAAAATCCCAGGTGGTTGGTGTGGGAAAAAAGGGAGAGTAGCAGCGGCTAAAACTTCTGACCAAAATTTTCCACATAGCTTAACATCCGCTCATGCGAGAAGGATGATTGGGCCAGGTAAACGTTCCGTTAAACTGTCACGATTTTGTCTGAAAGTCCATTTGATTTTCGCAGGGGGCTTGACAGTTGATTCTGTTGTCCCAAAAAGGGGAAGGCACTTGTGAAAGATAAATTTGACCAGATTCCTGTCTTCTATTTGCAAGGGATTGAGAAGAGAACAAAATGTTGAAAAGGCTTAATGAAAGAAGGCACTGGCTATGAACATGGTTAAAGACCCTGTATGCGGCATGATGGTCGACCCGGATACCCCTCTTACAGTGGTTTATCAAAAAGAGTCTTTTCATTTTTGCTCTGATCTCTGCAAGCGGACTTTTCTAGAAGATACTGAGAAATTTGTGGGTACGGGTGCTAGCCTCCCTTCTGTCCTGGGAAAAATCTCCAGACGGATTGCCTATTTTTCCATGGAGGTTGGAGTGGAATCCAGTATGCCCATATATAGTGGCGGCTTGGGAATCCTGGCCGGAGATACATTAAAATCCTGCG
>JAUIKP010000185.1 GCA_030430725.1 Nitrospiria bacterium | reverse complement strand
ACATAACACCGGAACAAGCTTCCGTTCTAATGTGCCAAGCGTCAATCCATCCCGCAAATCTTCATCTGAAATTTCACCGTGGGTGAGATATTTTTCCACCAATTGATCATTGGTTTCTGCCACTTGCTCCATTGCTCGGCGCCGGAATTCATTCGCATTGGCTTGATGTTCCGCAGAAATTTCAGTTTGGTTGATTTTAGGCGTTCCGGAAATCGTTGTTATGATATTCCTTGAAAAGAGATCAATTATCCCAGTTAGCGGAGTCTCCTCGCCAACTGGAATCGTAATTAGAACTCCTGTAAATCCCAATGTTTTTTCACATTCTGATAGAATCGAGCGATAATCCCCTCGTTCTTTATCCAGTTCATTAATAAACAGAAGACAAGGAAGTTCGTATTCCTGAACAAGGTCCCAGACTCGTTCGATTTCCGACCGTAACCCCGTACTCGCTCCGACAACAAGGACCACGCCATCCACCGCCCTGAGAGCGGATTGAACCTCAAAGGCATAATCGCTCATTCCCGGTGAATCTATCACATTGATTTTTGTCCCCTGCCATTCGAACTGACAGATGGTTGAGCTGATGGAATGGTGCCGGTGGACCTCTTCCGGTTCAAAATCACCAATAGTATTCCCCTGAGGAATGGTCCCCATGGCCGGGATGACTCCCGTGGAAAAGGCGAGTGCTTCACAAAGGGTCGTTTTTCCTGCCCCCGGATAGGAAGCAATGACCACGTTACGGATGGATGGAGCCGATTCGTTTGGCATGCGAACCTCCTCTCAATTTCCCTGGATTTTATGTAGGAGAGGAAGGTGTGTCAATGAAAAAGAACAATGGCCTGTCAGGAGATCAACGCTCTGTTTATTTTACCGTCAGCGGATCGACAGATAAAACCTTGAAAAATCTGCAGGGTGATTTTGGGAAAAATTTTTCAGGCAAAATTTTCCTAGTAAATTCTATGGTTTTCTCTTAAAAATGATTTCCAACCTTTTGCTCGAAAGTTCTGGCACTCAGGTTGCTCTAGTGTCCTATCTAAGAGAGTAGAATTGATACCAACACCATGGTGGATCAGGCACCCGTATCAAAAAACGCAACGATGTAAGTCGTTTCATCTCTCGCCCCTCTTCTAACACAGGCTGATGGAGCTATCAGGATCTTTGAGATCCAGGGAAAGTCTTGCGTCAAAAATTAAGTATTAACACTTACATTAAGGTGAGGGAACGCATGAGCACTTTAACACCAGGGTTGGCGGATAACACTTCAATGAAACGATTTGCCGGATTGAAGCTGATAAATCAGGAGAATGTTCCTGGTGATCTTTCTGGAGTTCGTGACCTTTTCCCACTTCCCTTTGCATTACATTGTCTTGGAGGAACTTGGGAGGGTTACCTTGTGGGATGGCAGGAGGACACTATGCAATTGCGGTTGACGGGATTCCCTCCAATACAAGGCTCGCAGATCATTGAGTTGAAATATGGCATTTCAGATCAAGAGTATTTCCTAAAAAAAATTTACGGAACGATTAAAAATATCTATGTAGAAGCAGGTCAGACGGCTTGGGAAGGGACAACTACCATTCTTCTAGACTGCTCAACAGAGAATGATGTCGCTGGTTTCTTTTCCTCAGGTTCGAGAGTCCTGCTGCCTCAAGGAAAGGGCCTCATGGTGTTTGGACATGTTTTAGAAAGTTCGTTCAATTCCCCTTGGAAAATTCAAAACCACGAATACTCCGACTCAATACCAGGAGTTTTTCTTCGTGAGAAGGAAGAAGAGATGAAGGAGGGTTCCCTTCTACATCAAAAAACGGGCGTGTCCAGTAGTCGTCTCACCATTGAAAAAGGCAATGGGCAAAGGATTAATGCCTACCATGATCGACCTATTGAGGGAGATTTAACAGAAGGACCTGTCGTCGTCATTGCCCCCGGGTATGGAGAAACCAAGCGGGATTATTTGACCTTGGCGTATTACTTTGCCAGCAATGGATTCCAGGTCGTGCGCTATGACCATACCAATCATGTCGGCGAGAGTGATGGACTGCACTATCAAGTATCCCTTTCATCAATGAAGAGTGATTTTCAAACGGTGACCCGTTATGTGAGGACCACTTGGCCGCATGCTGCCATAATCGGTGTGGCTGCCAGTTTAGCTTCGCGAGTCGCTCTCAAAGCTGAGGCTGAGAGTCCATCATTATCTCTCTTGATCATGCTCATGAGCATTGTCAATGTCCAACGGTCTGCAGCCACGGTTCATCAGGAAGATCTCTTCACCGCCTATTGGAATGGGCAGTGCCCAGCTTCGGCGAATTTTTTGGGCTTTAATGTCGGCAATCAGTTTTTGGGGGATGCCATTGCGAACAAATTTGTCACGCTTGAAGATACACTGCTTGATGCAGAATCCTTAACCTCCCCCGTCATACTGGTTTCCGCCGAAAAGGATGCCTGGATCGATCCCAATGATCTTCAAGCATTTAGGAATGCATTGGGTGGACGTCTTGCGCAGTGGATAGTGGTGCCAGATGCATTGCATCGTCTACAAGAAAACCCCAAAAGAGCCCGTGAAACCTATCGACGACTGATCGCACAGTGTCATGAGCATGTGAATCAGAACGCTTCTCTTAATGGAATCCACACCCCCAATCGACTAGACTTGGGACGCCAAAATCGACGAGAAAAATTGGCACAACAACAACAGGCCGAGACAAATGTCGGCGCAGGCTTTTGGCAGGATTACTTGGGCCATTTCCAGTCGGTGGCGCAATGCCGGGATTATGTGAAACTCCTTGATCATGTGTTTCATGCCTTGGGCCCCATCACCCCTGGCCAACGGATTCTGGATGCCGGCTGTGGAAATGGCAATGCCGGTTTATATTTTTTGGATAGGCTTTCCTCCAACATGGCAGGTGGGGCCCCGCACATTGAGAAGTCCATTCAGTATGTGGGGATTGATGTCGTTTCTGACGCGTTGAAACGGGCGAACAAAGCGATGTTCGCCGCCACGACAGAATGGCAACATGCCAGGACCGCTCCCACACCTCTCCTCACCCAGGCCTGGGCACAAGTAGATTTAGGCCAGCCTCTCCCCTTTCCAGACAACCGATTTGACCGGATTGTCTCAAATCTGGTGATTGGATATGTCCGGGATCCAGGCGCCACCCTACGAGAACTGTATCGTGTTCTTGTTCCAGGGGGACGAATTGTTATTTCTAATTTAAAACCAAATGGGGACTTTTCCGGTATTTACCAGAATCTGATCACTAGTGCTGCCCTCCCACAACAACGAGAGGAAGCACGAGACCTATTGAATAATTACGGGAAAATCCGACAGGCCGAAAAAGAAGGACAATTTTGCTTCTATGATCAAACACAATGGGAATCGATCATTGCCACTTTGGGCTGTACGAATGCGGGGGTTTATTCAACTTTTGCAGGACAAGCATATCTCGTTGTGTTAGACAAACCTATTGTTTGCAAACAAACCAAAAGGCCGATCATCCAGAATGCAGAGCCATACCTCAAACGGAAACCGCTGCCGGGGCTTCTTAAGCAAGTGGCCTAAGACGACCTTTTTCTAGGAATGTTTTTCTGGAAAACCGCATGGCCCAGATGAAATATCAATTTGACAATGACTCAGCATGGATTGTACAGAAGAGTGTCGTTCATGGAGACAAAAGAAAAAGTATGCCCCGACCGGACTCAACTCTTTTGACTTCTGCTTGCAATTATTGTCCAATAGGCCTTCAAAAGTGTCAGCGCTAAGGATCTAGTGTGATCTCTCATTTGTCGTTGTTTTAGACGTGAATTTTTACGCCTTCAGCGGACTCCTGAATGGTCTGGCCGCCACAGTCTCCGGCCTTATTGTCTACGCCAAAAACCCTCACAGCTCCAAGCATCAAGCCTATGCCCTATATTGTTTAGCTGCCGCCATTTGGGGGTATGGATATTGCGCATGGCACCTTTCCTCCACTCACGATCTTGCCCTCTTTTTCGTTCGACTGTTAATGGCCGGAGCAATTTTTCTTCCGCCAGCCTATCTGTGGCATGTCCTGACCTTATTGGATGAGGTAGAAGCACACAGATGGCTTATTCGCCTTGGATGGGGCGCTAGTTTTATTTTTTTCTGTTCGAATTTTACCACCTATTTCGTAGCTGAGGTATCTCATGTCGGTGATTTTCCATTTTGGCCGGAACCGGGTCCCTTCTTCCATGTCTATCTCCTGGGGTTTGGCCTATCGACCATTTATGGAACGTGGCTGCTCTATCAAGGAGCACGAACCCGAACAGGTCATGAACGTTCACGATTTTTCCTTCTCACCACCGGGTCAGTCATTGCCTACTTAGGGGGGATGACGACTTTTCCGCTCTGGTATGGAATTGAAATCCCACCGAACGGCACAATCCTACTGACGGTCTATACGTCGGTCGTCGCCTATACGCTCTTACGATACAGACTCATGGATCTTGGGACGGCTGTTGAACGAAGCATTACGGGAAGCCTCCTTTTAGCACTCGTGGCTTTCCCTGCCTATCCAATCCTCCTTCTGGGACAGAGTCTGTATTTTGGGCAAATTAATATTGCCTATTCATTTGTGGAGCTGAGCGTATTGCTCCTCTTGGTACTTGGAGCATCCTCCTTGAAACGGGAAGCCAAAACATTAATCACGAAATCACTGTTCAAGGAACGATATAACCGACATGAAACGGTGGTACATTTTTCTAAATCCCTCCTCTCCATATTGGAATTAAAAGATTTGACGGCGACTATCGTAGAATCCATTTGTCCCACCTTGGGATTGCAATGGGGTGTTTTATATTTACGAAGTTCCAGCAGTCAGGATTATCGACCGGTATCCAGCTTTGGAAAATCCACGACGGATCTTCCAGTCCTGTATTTGCATAAAACTTCGACGTTGTTAGAAATGTGGAGACAAGGCACCTCCTGTTTTGTCATCACTGAATTGGAACTCTCTGCCCTCAACTCCGACTCTGAGGCCGTCATCACGCAACTTGCTCATATGGGAACAGAAGTCTGTTTGCCTCTGGTCAACAAAACACGGCTCTTAGGTTTTTGTGTGTTTGGACCTAATACGAAAAGTGGAGGAGGTTATTCGACCCAGGATTTGGATTTATTAACGACCTTATCCCAAGAAGCGTCCGTGGCGTTAGACAATGCCTTGCTGTATGAAGAACTCAAACGCTCCCAATCGTTAGTGCGTCGAACTGATCGGCTTCGTTCTCTGGAGACCATGGCCGGTGGATTAGCTCACGAAATTAGAAATCCCTTGACGTCGATTAAAGCCTTTGTAGATCTGGCACCTGAACGAAAGGATGATGAACAGTTTCTGATTCGATTCAGTAAGGTCGTCAAAGAAGATGTGTTTCGAATTGAGCGGCTCACGCGAGAAATTTTAGATTATGCCAAACCGATGGAACCGTTTCTCAAGGAAGAAAATCTCAATGATATTGTGGAATCCTGTTTATATACTCTCAGAATTCGACCTTCTCATGAAATAATTGTCGTCGAAACAGATTTAGCTCATGGGTTGCCAAAGATCTTTGCCGATCGTCAGCAATTAAAGCAGGTGTTCCTTAATCTGTTATTTAATGCTGTGGAAGCTATGCTTCCAGAGGGTGGGGTGTTAACCGTTCGGACTCGACAAATTGGTTCAGGTGTGGCTCAGGGTTGGGTGCAGGTAGATATTCAAGATAGTGGAAAAGGGATAAACCCGGAAGACATCGAGCATATATTTGATCCTTTTTTCACCACTAAACACTTGAGTCAGGAACATGAGGGAACGGGCTTGGGATTGGCCATTGCCCATCAAATTATTCAAGAACATCGGGGAAGTATTGAGGTCCAAAGTGTGAGAGGAGGGGGAACCACGTTTCTGGTGAATCTCCCAAGTTC
This sequence comes from Nitrospiria bacterium, assembly GCA_030430725.1. Classification (GTDB taxonomy): domain Bacteria; phylum Nitrospirota; class Nitrospiria; order Nitrospirales; family UBA8639; genus Nitrospira_E. The sequence continues at coordinate 708 of JAUIKP010000185.1, read as the reverse complement.
TCCGGCACCCACATCAGTTTCTCCAACTCAGAGTGTGTCGCCAAAATCTGAACATCTCAATTTTGATTGAGACGCCCTCCCGGTTCGATTCGCTCGGTGTATTCAAGCCACTCGGTTCCCTTAAAAAAACCACAAGAGGAAAGGATTCTGAATCAAAGCAGATTCAGACTTGGGTACAGGGAATTGCGGTTTGAGAACCCATACATAACGGCTATCCCAACCGCGTCAGACGTCCTTCAATCAGTTGGCCATCCCAATCTCCCGTTCCCTTATTTAAATGAAGAACCCTTGAACGAGAGAGTCCAGCTTTTTGAAGCCATTCTCGAACCTCTCGTACGGAATAGGTGTTACCCTGCTGGGTATACAGCAACATGGAGACGGCAAAAAGATTGGCTTCAAGTGGCTGAAGTTCTGTTGGGCCCTGCAAAAAGGTATCTTGGATGAGCAGCCGTCCGCTAGGCTTAAGGATTCGTTTAATTTTTTTGAAAATTTTCAGGTTATCGGTAGGAGAATAGATATGAAGCACATTGGAAAACCAGATAACATCATAGGTGCCTGAAATGGGTGCTGTAAAAAAATCACCCGCTTGAAAGGTCAAGCGGGTTTCCAAAGATGTCTGTTTGGCCAGCGTACGCGCGACGTCCAGAGCGGCAGGCCGATCCATTAGGGTAGCGTGAAGTGCTGGATTCTGCGCTAAAAAGGCCAGAG
>JAUIKP010000184.1 GCA_030430725.1 Nitrospiria bacterium | reverse complement strand
AGGAAGCGGTACGGCAGCAGGTGGAAGAGCCGATTTACATCCGCCCGGCCGAGCGGGTGAACTGGCTATAGATTTCATGGTTTTTTATGCAGTGGGAGATAACCGGAATAATCAATTTTCGGTTAGGCTGGAGGCCGGCTGGTGAATGGGAAATAAGTGTCAGGAGAAAATCGCCACCCGGTCTCTCCCCTGTTAAGGGGAAAGCCGGAAAGGGAGGAATGTTATGAATTGTCGGCGTTGTGCTGGTCTCATGCATTGGATAAATATGGGTGATCATCTCAATGATTCAGGACAGTTATGGTCCATGGCTTGGCAATGCTATAACTGTGGAGAAATTGTCGATTCGTTGATTATGAAAAATCGTTCAAGTGAAACTAGACCTAAAGCAGGAAAAGCTCGCCTCAAAACGTTTTCACCATCGAGACAGGTGGTTGGGGGAAATGTGTAACGCGTAGAATTTTCACAATACATTGAGAGGCAGTGGTTTGAGAGCACAAGGACGTGGATATGTTTCGCGTTCTTGTGCTCTTTCTCGTTTTTTGGCCCGAAAGGAAAATTTTCTTTACCTGTTTTTTTCTGAGATGCACATGAGAAATGCGGGAATCCCATTTTTTAAGGGCCGCTCCGGCCGATAGCATGGTTCTTCCCGTCAGTTGCAGAGTCCTTGGCCCAAGAAATTATCGTAGAGAACCTTGTTTTGAAACGCGATCGACTCGAACCGGCATAGGGAGTGGAGTCGGTTTAAAACCTATGTGTTGGGACACAGTAAACATGGCAAAATTTTACATTGTCTGTGATTACAGGGAGTGCATAAAATGGTTCCTCTTCCATCCACAATCTTCCGTTTCATGTGGTGAAGGTTTAAGACACTCCAATTCAGTGCCTGCCTATTGAAACCCTTTGTTCTGTCCTTTCTGGTCAAGCGGCCGAACGAGGTCCTTGTCCTAAGCTTCCTTTCTTCATTCTTAAGAAATCTTCAATCAAGTTTGCGCGTTAATCGTTGAGCACTGCAGTAGAAATGGTTCCCACGAATAGTGGTGGTGGGCCCGTGGTAGATGGCAGCGATCCGTGGTGGCGTTCCAGTCAATACATTTTTATTGACCAAGGAGGTCGCGAAAATAAGGCCAATATTCTGTAGATAGTTGGTTTGCCTGTCAAAGCACTTGGCGGCTCAGTATTTGCTTATCGGAAAAGTATGAAAGGTGTTGCCATGATTTAAAGAAAAAAATTCAGGGAAGAGAAATGTTTTATCTATATATGCGGTTCATTTTTCCGGAAACCGTCATGCCGTTACGGGCCGGGCTCGATCATTTATGAGGAGGGGATGTTTTATGTTGTCAGGGAACAAAGTGTATGAGGGAGTGAAGGTCTTGGTCGCATGTGCAGGGATGGTGCTCATGATGAGTGCCATGGGACATGCGGGAGAAGAGATTCAGGATGAAAGGGATACCCATGCTGGTCATACCGTGGCGGCAGCGTCAGGAAAGACGAATAATTGGGTGGAGAGGTTGAAAGGGCAGACGATTGTAGAAGACTCGATTGAGGGAAATCCTGATCGTGCGGCAAAGGTGGATCGGCAGCATGAACGGTTAATGTCGAAAATGGGGCATCAAATGCAGGCCGATTTAAAGTTGATGGAGGGAAGTGGGGCCTATGACACCGCTACGATGCTCCACCAATATGGAGCCGGTCCGGCAGACTATCTTCTGGCTTCGGACAATGAAGTTGAACCCGTCTCCGGTCAGGCTGGCCTATGCCCGGCTGGTGTGCCCGAAAAGCATTACGATATTTCGGCAATCGACGTGGAAATCACATTGAATAGATGGCTCGACTACTATGTCGGTTACATGTATGTCCTCACCGAAAATCTTGAGAAGGTCCGGGAGGAAGAGGCAGCTAATGCCGCGGCCCGTGATAAGGAAGGGTATGACCCCGGCGCGGTTGAGACCGGTTTACAGAATAACTGGATTCAACCATTGGTGATCCGGGGCAATCAGGGTGATTGCGTGAGGTTCACTCTCCGCAACCAGTTGATAACCGGAGAAGGGGTGAGTTTGCAGATCGGCGGATCAAGTATGATGGTGAGTGCCACAGGTCAACCGGCCACCACCACCAATCCCGATGCGATCGCGATGGAAGGCCAAAGCGTCGACATGGAGTGGTACATTCCACCGACGATGCAGGAAGGGGGACGGCAGTTTCATAGTTACAGCAATGATCGTGAGTTGACGGTGATGGGCCTGATGGGCACTTTTGTGGTGGAACCAAAGGGGTCGACGTATCTGGATCCGCTTGGCGCAGGGGAGCCGACACCGATGGCCAGTGGTTGGCAGGCGATCATTAAAAACGGCACGGGCCCGGATTTTCGCGAGTTCGTCCTCATTTATCATGAAGTCGGGGATGAAGCCTTTCGTCCGGTCAATAAGCATGGTGACTTTATTCCACAACGGGATCCTATCACCGATGTGTACCGGCCCGTCGCGCGGGCGTTGAACTACCGAAGCGAACCCTTTGGTGTAGACAACATGCAAACGCAACATGAGTATTTCGGATTTGAAGACGAGTCAATGGCTTACAGCGCCTATACCTTCGGTGATCCGGCCACCACGGTGCCGCGCAGTTATTTGGGCGATCCGGCAAAGTTCAGGCTGGTCCATGGGGGATCGGAGGTGTTTCATTCCCATCACCCCCATGGCGGGTCAATTCGCTGGCCCAGGAGTCCCCGTGCGATCGACGAAATGCCCCTGTGGCACACCGCAAAAAACGGGCCGGTGAAGTTTCCCGTTGTCCGAACAAAGACGGACCGTGTCGACGTGGAGGTAATCGGGCCGTCCGAGGCAGTTGACCTGGAAACGGAATGTGGATCGGGACTCTGCCAGCAATTGGCTGGGGATTTTCTGTTTCACTGTCACGTGGCGCATCACTACATCGCCGGTATGTGGGGCTATTGGCGAGTTTACAATACCATCCAGCAGGGAGAAGTCCACAACGATACGATGCCTGACCTTCGCGAATTACCGGACCGTAAGGGACGGATCAAGGCCGGCGTCACATCGGACCAGCTTATCGACAAAAAAGTGGATTGGTTCGGCAAAGAGTTTAAAATTATCGAGAAGGGTACAACGGATTGGAAAGCCAACCCGGCTGTCGTCACGGTGAAGGACTGGGTGGAAATGCAGTTGCCCCCTCAGGGTAAGCCGGGTCACAAAGATGATGAGAGAGAGCAGATCCTCTCCTATGATGCGACGGTATTGGACTGGATTTGGAACGGGAACCGGGCATTGACCGAACGGGAAAGCACTATCCCAAATCCACGATACCAATCTTCGGCTCCCGGCGAGCGCTTGCCGATTCTGTTTGAGCCCACCACCGGCAAGATCGCATGGCCACACTTGAGGCCGCATTTCGGAAAACGGGTCCCATTCTCTCAAAATCACAATCCTTCTCCGTGGCTCGAAATGATCCATTTAGATGATGATGGTCAGATGAGTTCCTATCCGGCAAAACCTGGAGAAAACGGACGATGGAGCCTGTGTCCAGCCAATGCCGGCTCCAAAAAGTTTAACGTGCATTTCATCAAGACCCCTATGGTGGTGGCAGATAAACAAGGGGATGAACCGGCAATCATCGATCCGGATGGGACGATTTATGTTCTGCATGAAGAGGAGGAAGAGGTTCGAAAAAATAATAATAAAAGACATCCATTGGTTGTAAGGTCTAACGTGTACGATTGTGTTGACTGGATGCTGACAAGCGAATGGGTTGACGATGACAATTTCAACATGCATGCGTCCAAGATCAACACCCATTGGCATTTCATGCAGTTCGACAATCAATCGTCGGATGGTGTGATTACCGGTTTTTCGTATGAACAATCCGTTCGACCGTTTACCATGATGGAGAAGACGACTGACAAGGGCCTGCCATTGCCCATGAATACGGTCTTCACCAAGCCGGGCAAGAAAGGTGACCTGACCATCACGGTGAAAAATGCCGCGCAGTACCATCCAAAGAACGAGATTCTGATCGGTGCCGATAACGTGAAGCACAACGAGATCGGACGCATTAAGACGATAGATGGGAATCAGATCACGCTGTTTCGGCCGTTAGAGCATGATCATCCGGTGGATGACATCGTCACCGTGGAATTCGTACGACAACGATTCTGGGCGGATGCGGACGTAGGCACCGTGTTCTGGCACGACCATGCGGTGGGCCGTGTAACGTGGGGACACGGAGGTTTTGGGACGATGATTGTTGAACCCTGGGGTTCGACCTATCACGATCCAAAAACGGGCGAACCCATCCGAAGTGGACCGGTTGCGGATATACATACGGTTGAACCGGTCGGATATGGAGTGAACGGGAGCTTCCGTGAACTGATGGTGCAGTTGAACGACAGTGTGCCGCATTCGGTCAACATCGTCACTGCAGGTAATCCTCCGGGCCAGCCGATTGAGGTCGCGCTGGAAGCGGGAAAGACGGTCTCATTTCCCATGCCGGAACATATTCCCATGACACCAATGCCGTTCCTCAACGGGGGAACCCACACCACTGGTGGCAGTTTTAACTTCCGGGCCGAACCGATCGCGGCTAGACTTAAGGTAAACCCGGATTTTTCAAACATCTTCAATAGTCAGGTGCATGGGGATCCCTATACGCCAATGGTTAGGGCGTATCTCGGCGATACGGTCGTGTTCCGGCTCCTGGAGACCATGACGAATGAATCAATGGTGTGGACATTATCGGGGCATACTTTTCTGTCAGAGCGGTATGCCGGTGATGCCAACCGGAAAAATTCGATACACATTGGTATCGCAGAGCGATACGATCTCGTGGTGCCGCAGGCAGGCGGGCCTCGACTCCAGCCTGGTGACTATATTCATTTTAACGGACGTTCTTCAAAGTTCTCGGAAGGAGCCTGGGGTATTCTGCGGGTATTGGATAAGGAGGTGCCTGACCTGCAAAAGCTACCGGCAGGCTATTCCGGCCGTAATGAAATTCCCAAGCCGGGTCCAGTTTGTCCTGCCGACGCACCGGTCAAGGCCTTTAATGTCGTGGCGATGGATTTTTCTTCCATGAATTTCAACACGAAGGCACCTGAAGCCATAGAGGTCGATTTTGAACGGAACATTCTGCTCCAGAATCCGGAGGGGAAAATATATGTGCTGGAAGAAGATGTCGCCAAGACGGCCAGTGGAATCCAGCCGATGCCGCTGACTCTGAGAGCCAATGTGGGCGACTGCCTCAAGATCCAGCTGACGAATCAGATGAAGGAAAGCCGCGCCTCGTTCTCTGCGTTTTCACTTGCCTTCGATCCTAAGGATTCGTTGGGAGCCAACGTCGGGCAGAACCCCGGTGATCAAACGGTGGCGCCTGGAGAGAGCCGGACGTATACCTATTATGCCGACCCGTTTTTAGGAGAGATTGCTTCGTTGGTATGGGACTGGGGCAATGTCATGCACAATCCCCGGAATGGGCTCTATGGCGCGATTATTATCGGGCCGAAGGGGGCGACGTATCGTGATCCCAAAACCGGTGCGGATATATCCAATAAGAACAGTTGGATTGCCGACGTGATCGTGGACCGGACGGTGACTGGATATGAAGACCGACCAAATTATCGGGATGCGGCCTTGTTCTTCCAGGACGAGGACAACATTATCGGTACGAGCTTCATGCCGTACGTGCAGAACGTGGCTGGGCTGGTCGGGGTGAATTATCGAGCGGAACCTTATTTGTTTCGTGAGGAACAGGGATGTACTCTGGATAGGATATTCCAGCCCTGTTCCAAGGAAAACCCGGAAGACCCCATCACGCCGATTATTGAGGCCCATGCCGGTGACCCCGTTCGCATCCATGTTTTTGGTGCCAACAGTGAGCAGAACGGGATGTTCAGTGTGGAAAGCCATGAATGGCCGATCGAACCATTCATGCGGGGAGCCGATCAAATCAACGTCGTGGAGTTTTCAGGGTCAGAGGCGTTGGATGCCTTCATTCCAGCGGCAGGGGGACCTTATCAACGTACCGGGGATTACGTCTGGAGCAACCAGCGGTTGCCCTATTCCCAGTCAGGGCAATGGGGATACTTCCGCGTCCTACCAGGGAATGATCAACGAATCCTGCCATTGGATGGTGCGGGTCCGGGTGTGAAGGAAGCCAAGTTGGCCCAGGAGCACGTGGTTCAAGTTAAACCCGTCGAACCGAAATGAACCGGCATGAGTTTCTAGTTGACGGGTTTAGGAGCGGGGAAGCCGATGGTCGGCTTCCCCGTGCTGGTCCCAATCCAAAAATCTAATTTTCGAGATACGTCATGAATCTAAAGCTGGTGGAGGACCGGATGAAAAATACGCTGGTGCAAATTATTGGGATGACGTTGGGTGTTTTGGGCATATGGGCCATCCCCGTGTTGGCCTATGAAGAATACCAGGTCAAGCAAGGAGGAACGATTCATGGGCAGGTGACCTTGGCCGGCGAAATGCCTAAAGCGATGGCCTTTAATTTGGTGACGATTCCAGATCCGGTTTTTTGTGGGCGGATTTCAACCGGAACAGGATGGCGAATTGTTGAAGACTTCATACTTGGGCCGCAGGGTTCCCTGAAGGACGCGATCGTGATGCTCAAGGGGATTGAGAA
>JAUIKP010000183.1 GCA_030430725.1 Nitrospiria bacterium | reverse complement strand
AGCACCGTTTCAGGCCCAGGATTGGTTTATTGCAAACTGGAAGGGGAAGCACACCAAGCCGCCTTCCTTCTGAAGACGGCCAATGATTAGTCGTCTGTGGTTTAGCGATGCCAACACATCTCAATGCCTCTGCCAGAATTAACCCCTGGCGTCGCTAGGCACTAAAAACCAATTTTCAGAAAGGAACACGGTTTCCAACTCCTTCAGGGGACATTCCTCTTGATAATAAGCGGGCTCCCACTCCAGACCACAGCTACGGCATCGCAATTGGATCGCACCGGATTTTCCCTGAGACGGAGCCTTTGGGGCACGGTCTCCCTCACCTTGCAATCTCACTCGCCTCATGACATACCCCCCTTTTCTTGAAACATTTCCATAAACCAAGCCCCGACAATCGGGCCGGCTTTGCATCTATACCGGAGCCACCGGAATAGCTATTGATCGTGAGCCTCCTGGTCAGCTTTCAGCCGGCACATCAATCTCATGGGATCATCAGATTCTCTAGCCCATAATCACGGTGAACGCATCCTGAACTGTCTCCTTTTGCCGGGACGGCATCCAAACCCGGCTTACCGACTCGCCATCCACTCCACAAAGATCACCTCGCCTCATACAGGCGATGGTCTCCTGAATGCGCTCAGGCCTTCCCCAATCACTCCAACAGACCCCGGTCAATTCCATCATGTGTAGGTGCTGAGGAATCAGCGATAAGACATCGCTGGAAAAATTTCTTGTGGGCATCGTTCGATAAAGATGCAGCAATCGTTGATGTTCGCTTGAGGTTCCAATCCCGCCTGCATGTTCTTCGAGAGGCATCACCACTTCCGGAATACACTGACGACCGGCTTCCCATAAGGTTTGGACATTGGCAATCAACACCAAGGTATTCCATTGCCCTCCACTCAGGGCAATGTCCTCAAGCTGGTCCCCCTGCGGTTTTTCCACAAATCGTCGCACTTCCCTGACCTGCATTCCTCCCGAATGGGGGAGACGATCACCTGGAATGACCCACCCATAGTCCTGCTCTTGCGATTGAGGAGGAACAGTCAATAACACCATACGATGAGGGTATTCCCGGACCAAGGTCGCCGCGTCACGAACCACTTGAATCATCGGCTCAACGGGATAAATGAAATGATCAGAAGGCCACAGAACGACCGTGGCCTGAGGATCATGCGCTCGAATATAGGAGAGCGGCAAAAACACCCCAGGTCCGGTTCCTCGATTATCAGGTTGCCAAACCACCCGGCCAAGGGGTTCCTGGATCAATTGCGTCCGTACGTAACCCCAGTGTGATTGATCCATGACCGTCACAACCTGGTGAGGAAGGCAAAGGGCTTTCGCCCGCCTCCACGTATGTTGGATCATCGATCGTTTTCCCATAAACGCACAATATTGCTTCGGTCGATACGCACCGAAACACCGTTCGGTATATTCCCGGAGGCGCTCTCCATGTCCACCAGCCAATACCAGAGACCACAGTGAACCAGAGCGCTGTGAACAAAGCGGCGTAGCCTGACCTTGAGAATACCGTGAGAAACCTCCACGAGTGTCAATCCATCTTTGCATACCATTCTCCTTCCGCATGCACTGTTGATATGTTAATGATTATTCTTACCCGGACTATACGCCTGAGAAATGACACCCCTATCACGGACAAGTAAATTTTTTGTGACAGAGGCTCAGAGGCTGGCGCGGGAAAATACACCAAGGGCCTGTTGAAAAAAGCCGCCAGCGGCGTTCCCTGCCTCCGCCGTAGCGGCTTCGCGCAGGCAGGTCGCCATTTATCCGTGTTCATGTACTACATGTACGCTCCACGCGTAAAACGGCTGCAGCCTTCCCTTTTACATGACTCAGGGCATGCTTTTTTGAACCGACCCGGAGCCTTTAATGAGTCATCTCATCCTGGGCGAATTTGCCCTTGAACATCTTTAATATTCAACACTCCCACCAAGAGAAAGGGACGACGGGAAAAGGGTAGGAAGGGAGAGGTCGTCCAGGAATTGTGGACAGCGTGTTCCGCGACAATTGATGGCAAAAGGACGGTCTATGAGTCACACCCGTGACCTATCCCTATTATTTGGGCAGTTGGGTCGGTGATATTTCCGGACCTTACGAGGTCCCTGTTGTCTAGACCGGTTGGAGAGCGAGGTCTGTTCCTTGATCCGACCTTGCGAATCAAATCGGCAGGGCGGTGCCAGCCTTGGCTTGTTTCAACATCGTAACAAGTTGTTCCACCGAAGAGCCCTTCCGTTTCCTAGCATCTTCTCCTTTCCCCAATCCGGGAGATTTCCGCACAACATTCCCTGGCATTTTTGACGACAAAACTGGGACCCGACCACTCACACCCTTGCCTACATTCATGGTGTCCCAGGTTCCAGGCCAGTCATTCAAATCGAATGGTTATGTAGCCGGTGCAATGTATTTTTAAAAATTTTCGTAACAGCAAGAACTTTGTCACAATTGTGAAATTTTATTCGATGAACGATATGTTAATTGTATGTAAATCAGACAGGGAGTAGAATTAAAGATGAGGGAATGAAGTTACAAACCAAGGAGGTGAATCGTGAGAAATTCAATTATTCTTGCGACAGGGGCGTTGTTAACGTTCAGCATAGGGTGTGCCTCGCAATCTCTGTTCCCTTCCAATGGGAGTGAAGCTCTGAAATCAAAATCAGAGTTTGGTGTCTTAACGGCACAACCTGATGTGTTCCAAGGACGAGCGATTAAACTGGCAGGGCGTATGATCGGCGTCGAAGACACCGCGGAAGGGTCCGTTGTCAGGGCTGAATGGTTGCCGTATCCTAACAATGAATTTGAGGGGCCAACTGAAAAGAGAGGGATAAATACAGATCAATTCGCCGTTTTTTATCCAGGACAACTCGATTGGGAGGGGAGGTTACCTGGAAATAAATTCCTTGTTGTCGGAGTCATGGAAGGGACCACATCAATGGTTTCGGCAGTAGGCCAATCCCGAAAGGTACCGTACCTGCATGCCCGTTGCCTCCACGTGTGGAAAACGGGTGGTTCGGAAATTGAGTACCACCAACCGAATGTTGATTTGGGGTATCCGGTTATGAAAGAAATGTATTGTTCCGGCACATAAATCTAAAATGTAAGGCGACCCTGCTGTGGTCCTTGTTTTTCAGGAATGGCAGGGTCGTCATTTTCAATCCCTTTTTTTCGTGTACACTTTACAAGAGTTGGGGTGCAGCGGTGGAATGGAGAGGTTTGCTGCACGCGTGAACAACATTCCGCTCACAGGCCAGTCGATATTCCTGGGCAGCATTCAATAAGTCTCCTGCCATCGATAGGGCTACTGCTCGATTGTAATGGACCAGCCCACCATCTGCCCCCAGACGAATCGCGGTAGTAAAATCCTGAATGGCTAACTGAGTATCTCCTTCCCCTAGCGCAAGAAGTCCTCGACTTTCATACGCCTGAGAAAGCGTACGATTGAGAAGGATAGCCTCATCCAGGTCCCTTCTTGCTTCATCCACAAGCCCGGTTTTCATATAGTCCACAGCTCGATTGAGATAGATTTCACTCTGATGATTATCAAGTTGCAACGCTTTTGAATAATCACGAATGGCTTCTTGATACCGACCTAGTCGGCTAAAGGCCAAACCTCGATGATTCAACGTTTGGGGTGAATCAGGGACATGCTCCAAAACTTGTGAAAAATTTCGCAAGGCCCTTTCAGGAAACCCCGCTTGCAATAAGGCGACCCCAAGGTTATCGGCATATTGACGGTTTTGCGGAGCCAGTCGAACCGACTGTTCAAAATCCTTAATCGCTCTACCCCACTCTCCCCGTCTAGCATAGACATACCCCCGAGCATTAAAGATCTCGGACTGATGAGAATTCTCTCGAAGAGCCTTTGAAAATATTTCTTCCGCTTCGCTGAGCCTTCCTTCATTGAACAACTGTTCTCCTTGAACCAGAGCAGTCGAGACATCATTCACCGAATTCACGCGTGCACAACCAATGGGACTCACCACAAGGACAAAGACCAGGCACAATTGAATAGGAATAATCCAACTTTTCATTCGAAATCTCCAACGCATTTAGGGATTCCTCCAATTGGCAAATATTGTGCGTCATAATTGTTACCCCAAAATGTCGACGATGTTACGTCCATGTTAAATTTACCTTTTGATTAATTGACTCCAAACCATGATCAATCCCGTCTCATCATGCACTGGTCTCGATAATTCTCTTTTATGATGACGGACGAGCAACCCTAGGGCATGTCATGCCTCGAATCCGCATTTCTCCGGAAAAATTCCTAACAGCATGATTTCCTAAATAGACGGAAGACTGAAGGGACATACCGGGTCTCATAAACGACAAGGGATCGTAAAAATCTATGGGTGCTATTAATGAGTGAAATGGCACCGACCTATTGAGAGGAAATATGATTAAAATGATTGAGTGATTAGTCGATCACCCTCAATCATAAAAGTTTGAACCAGGGGTATTCGAAAATGAAGCAGGGCCGTGCCCTGTCTTTTGGTACTAAGAACAAATGTGATACAAGGTGGGTCGGTTGAAAAAAGCCGCTAGCGGCGTTCTCGCCATTTTCCGTGCTCACGTACTACGCGTACGCTCCGCGCACAAAAACGGCTGCGGCCTTCCCTTCGACATGACTCAGGGCAGGACTGGACGGACCATTCGGGAAAACTCAGGGCATGCTTTTTTTGAACCGACCCTGGGCCTTTGATGAGTAGTCTCATCCTGGGCAAATTTGCCCTTAAAATCTTTATTATTCAACACTCCCAAGGTAAGTCCCTTTCAGAAGGAGAAAACGACATGAGAGAGAAGAGGACTCGGACGACCCCCACTCCGGAACAGAAATTTTCAAAATTGAAAGATATCGAAGCCTGTCCGACGTCAAGGAAGGATTGGGCACGGTTGATCTATGGGTAAGGCAGACCATTTCTGGTTATCAGGCGGATGTTAAGGTAGAGGGCCGTGTAAGCCCATGAGTGATCGGCCTGTTGTTCGAAAGCATCGGCCACGTTTTCGGAAAAAGGCCCGGACCATGGTGGTGAGTTTTTCCTTGACTATTCACAGACCCAACCCCATCCCCTCACCAGGTACGTGGAAGGCAGGTTTGTCCACGCAAAGAATGTCAGGACAAATAGGGTACGAAGTTAGGTAAATATGGTGAGTTGCAATCTAGAAAGAAAAGGATATGATAGGATAGTAACAGAACCCATTCGAACCTGAGTGAAAATGCACCATAAAGAGTCGAATTTGGCAACGTAAAGGAGGGGTCAGCTCATGAGGATCAGACCTGGAGACTTCGTTGTCTTCAGCAAGAGCAAAAATTCGTCCCATCCAAGTCCGCGGGCCAAAGCCATCCACCCTACCCAACACGGGGAATTCTATTCCTACATCATTGAAAAGTTTTGGAAGGTGGTGCAGGTAATCGATGATGGAACGATCGAAGTGGAAACCCGGCGTGGTAAACGACACCGTTTGGATAAGAATACCCCGCTGTTGCGCAGGGCCGGCCTTTTGCATCAATTAATTTACCGGGATCGATTTTTTTAAAACCAAATAGGAAAATTTTCGATACGGGAGCTTTTTCGCGCGATCTGTTGTGTTCGCATGCACCTTGCTCCTAACTTCCCAATCATCCATCTGATCAATGAGCCCTGCTCCTCAAGGGGTTGACCGGGTGGCTTTACGGGAGATTGGGAGCATTCCTGCTAAATCCGACAGATATGAAAAATTTATGAAATGTGACCCGTGGGACACCGCTTGTGCCTGCAGGTAAGAACGATTCCATCGACCATTCCCTAACCCGCCATCAGAAGGAACGGGAATTCTCCTTTTGGATGTACCTTGAGAGTCTTGTTGCTGGGTGTGTCCTATTGGCTCTTGTCGTGCACGGCTGTGCGCACCTCCCGACCTTTCCAATTCCAGGAGTCCCAATCATCAAAACAGCAGAGGATTATGATGCAGTCAGGAATCGTCCGATGCAGTTTCACAACCAACGCGTTCAACTTGCCGGACGTATTGTACGTGCCGAAACGACCACAAGGGGTGTGACTGTTAAGGCAGAATGGTTACCCTTTCCTGAGAATACCTATTCAGGTCCTGAAACACGGTCGACTCCAGCACCCCAACCCCATCGTCCCTTCTTTATGCATTTTCCGGGAATTATTGACGACGACGGTAAGTGGCAAGGCAATGAATTCCTCCTGATTGGCCACATGGCAGGTCTGCAAGACATGGTAACGCTTCAAGGACAAACGAAAGCCGTTCCCTCTTTTGACGTCCAATGCCTCCACATTTGGAAAACGGCAGGCACGGATCTTTACGAATTTATATGGATGGCTCCCCTCAATATGCGATACCCCCCTCCTTTAGAGGAGACCTATTGTGTTGCCCAAACACTTTCAAAAAACTAAGAGGGTTGTGTCCTGGTAGGCATTCTGTTGCCAAACACCCTACCCGCCGTGTATGCGAATAGCTATCCCTTTTTGATCAGGCCTGTGGCTCGCTCGGGACCACCCGTCTGTTTGAAAGCTCCAGGAGCGCCTCACGAGACATGCTGTCAGGAAAGGCAAGAAACGTTCTATTTGCCTGAGAAGGACAGAGCAAATGAAAAGCCGGGGAGTCACATACCTGACACGATGACTAACTAGATAGATGGAGACATATGGCGGATAATTTTTCCC
>JAUIKP010000182.1 GCA_030430725.1 Nitrospiria bacterium | reverse complement strand
GTGCTTTACACCATAAATCCAGCCGAGTTCAATATGACGGTTCATGTCATTGCCCATCGCAGTAAGGTCTATAAGTGATATCCTCTATTCCACCATGTAGTCAGATTCCATTTCGTTTTGGGGAAATTCAGGTTTCCTGCCATTGTCACTAAGAAAGTCCTGAAATTTCCTGAATGATCACATCGTGCAGTTGTCGGTAATAGACATTCAAATTCTTGTTGGCATGAGTACCTTACTTCCTTTTTACTGACGCCTGCTGACTGGCCAAGGGCGGACGCTCTCATCACCTGGCGGACCTTGTTTGAGCCCTGCGAGTTGGTCCGCCTCCGAAGTCCCGCGTCCGCCCTATCCGATCTGGCCAGGCTGGACGTCAATTTGGGTGGTGCGTCTCGGAGAGCGCGACGGTTGTTTGGTACTTTTGCTAAAACAAAAGTGGCTCGGCTGCCGGGCCGAAACCCGGCAACACTCAATTGTCACTTCAGCGCCTTCATGGTAGCCCGCAAAATGTCCGTCGAAGCTCATCCCGTCATATTCCCCTAAATTTTGGCGATGAGCCGAATAAACTCTTTATTCGGCTCATAATTTTTACATTCTTGAGCCGAATGCGTGATATAATCGGCTCATGACCTATAACTGGCAACAACACGACTGGCCTGACTTCCGCTACGACCTCTCGCCAGTCGAGGACGCCCTGCTGACGTTAGCCGAAAAAACCGGGCGGACAAGCGGTCTCCTGAGAGGCTTGAAGGAAGAGACACAAATCCAAGCCATGGTCGATGTGATGGTGGAGGAAGCGATCAAAACATCCGAGATCGAAGGCGAATATCTCAGTCGCAAGGAGGTCATGTCCTCAATCCGAAAAAATCTCGGGCTGGGCCAACCCATCGAACAGGTCAAGGACAAGCGGGCGGAGGGGGCAGCTGCCCTGATGATCGATGTGCGCAATAGCTATAGGGATGCCCTATCCAAGGAAAAATTGTGTGAGTGGCACCAGTTGATCATGACCGGAAGTCGAGGCATCAAGAGCGGACAATGGCGGAGTCATAAGGAGCCCATGCAAGTGATCTCGGGCTCGGTCGGAAAACCCAAGGTCCATTTTGAAGCCCCGCCGTCATCCCGGGTGCCGAAAGAAATGACGCGGTTCATCGCCTGGTTCAATGAAACCGCTCCCGGCAGTCAACAGGAAATCAAACGGCCGGTCGTGCGGGCAGCCGTGGCGCATATATATTTTGAATCGATCCATCCGTTTGAAGACGGGAATGGAAGGATCGGACGCGCGCTGTCCGAAAAAGCCCTGTCGCAGGGGATCGGGCAGCCGGTGCTCCTCAGCCTGTCGCGCACAATTGAGGCGAACAGAAAACAGTATTATGAGGCGCTGCAGGCAGGACAACAATCAAACGACCTTACTGCCTGGGTCACCTGGTTTGTGAATATGGCAGTGGAAGCGCAGAAGCACGCCGAAGAGCAGATCGAATTTACATTGAAAAAAACAAAGTTTTTTGATCGGTTTACAGACAAGCTGAACGAGCGTCAATTGAAGGTTATGTCCAGGATTTTGGAAGAAGGGCCGAAGGGGTTCAAAGCTGGTTTGAATACCAAAAAATATATAGGCATCACAGACACTTCCAAAGCAACGGCGACACGAGATCTACAGGATCTTGTCGAAAAGCGCGCGCTTGTTCCCTTCGGTGGCGGGCGCAGCACACGCTATGAAGCAAATCTTGAGGGGTGATCGGTGGCCAAGTTGGTTTGGAAAGGCAAAATATCTAAATTTCTGCCCTCTCTCCACATCCCTTTCACTGACGCATTCTGACTGGCCCTTGGGGCAGACGCTCTTCAAACATTGGCGGGCCTTGTTTGAGCCTGGCGAGTTGGGCTGCCTTCCGAAAGCTCGCGTCCGCCCTATCCGATCCGGCCAGGCAGGGCGTCATGGGTTTTGGCTACTTTTGCCAAAACAAAAGTGGCTCGGCTGCCGGGCCGAAACCCGATAACGCCCAACTCCCCTTCTTTCCAGTGCGAAAAAATTTGTGGTCCAACAGTGGAGAAAAATTCCGGAGGTCTTCCGACTAACATTGGTAAAGCTTGATTCCTCTGGCCTTATGAAATCCTTGCCAGACACCATATGGAGATATGGCATAAATGATGGTATATTCTTTGGGTGCTTTGTTCGAATTCCTCTTACCCAGGAGAGCCCATGCCGACAAAACTCAAAAAACTGACACTGCAAGTCCCTGACGATCTTTTGACTCGAGCAACCCAAGCCACAGGGGAAGGCATCACTCCAACCATTCGACGCGGATTAGAACTAGTAGCCGCAGGTGGGGCTTATCGAAATCTTCGTGCCCTCAAGGGTAAAGTCAAACTTCAGCTCGACTTGAAATCTCTACGACAAGACCGATGATCT
Organism: Nitrospiria bacterium; assembly: GCA_030430725.1. GTDB lineage: Bacteria > Nitrospirota > Nitrospiria > Nitrospirales > UBA8639 > Nitrospira_E. The sequence continues at coordinate 4,310 of JAUIKP010000182.1, read as the reverse complement.
GTATCGATACCAGTTCCATGATTGCCTATTTGCAGGGAGCCGAAGGCCAGGACATCACAGTGATCGATCATGCGCTTCTGGATCAAGTCGCGGTCTTTTCCCCGGTTACGCTCACTGAGTTATTGAGCGCCCCCAACCTTTCACCAACACTTCGTCAAACGTTTTTAGCCATTCCCATCTTGCCGATTCAGGATGGTTTTTGGGAGCGCGCTGGACTTCTACGCGCCAAAGTCCTCGCGAAGGGCGCCAAGGCCAGACTGGCCGATACGCTGATCGCACAAACCTGTTTAGACCATCACATTCCTATGGTCACCCGAGACCAAGACTTTCAGATTTTTCATCGCCTCGCCAAATTGGAGCTGCTATAGCCTGAACCAAAATGGACCATCAATACATAGGCGAGATCATGCTCCCAATTCCTGAATAATCGCATCATGAAGTTTAGGGCGAAAGGCTTTGATAGCTTGATTGTCCCGGGTTGGATGGACCCGAGTCGGGTCTATCCAGATACTCGTGCCGGTAAATCCCAGATGACCGAACGATTCCGGCGAAAACCACTGCCCGGAGGAGGAGGGTTGTGAGGGCGTATCCCAGCCTAAAGCCCAACTGGTTCCAGGCTGTGCGGTCACAAACTGTTTCACCAGGTGAGTATCAAATACGCCTGGGGTTCCTTGATAACTTTTCAGCCAGGCTTGGGTAACCTTTCCTACGGCTTCGGCCGTTCCAAAGAGTCCCGCATGCCCGGCAATGCCTCCCAGCGCAAACGCATTTTCATCATGCACCTCACCCTGCAAAAGACGCCCACGCCATGGATCCTGTTCAGTGGGTGCGCACCCGCCAATCGATGTATCCAATGTGGCGGCGACATTCGGCCCTTGATAGCCGAGTGGGCTCGCATGTAGGGGCCCATAGACCCGACTCCGACAAAAATCGCCCAATGATTGATTCGTGATCCGTTCCACGATAAAGCCGAGCACCATATAGCCCAAATCACTGTAGAGACTTTTGGGGGGTGCCGCCGCTTCTATCGGTTCCTTGAGGATTAACTCCAAAAATGCTTTGGCTCGTTCCTGACGGGATGGATTATCTGAGGGGAGAGCAGGAGGGAAAGACCGGTAAAACGGACGCCAGGCTGGAAGACCGCTTTGATGAGAGAGCACGTCCTTGAGACGCGCCCGGCCTATTAGAAAATTTTTCGTTTCCGGGAGCAACACGTCGATAGACGTTGATAGATCCAGAAGTCCATCTTGTACCAGAAGCAGAATGGCCGATGCGGTTGCCAGAGGCTTGGTGAGGGAAGCGAGGTCATAGATGGTCTGAAGTTGGACAGGATGGGCATCCTGAAGACCGGAGGTGAGACCAACAGCCTGATGGATCCGAAGATAACCCTGGTGCCGAACAAACAAGACCGCACCAGGATACACTTGCGCGTGAATTCCTTCAAGGAGGATACGCACCATAGGATCTGTCTGATCCACCATGTACGGAGGAGGTCGAACCGTCTAGCCTGCTTCGCGACGGGAGGCATGCTCAGCACTCATTTCCGTTTCCTCTTCCCCTTCATACGAGGCTTCCGGTCGCTCTTCAATTTCCACTAACCGATGAAAGGAACTCAAGGTCAACCGCAAGCGATCCAAGACCAGCGCCCGTTGCTGTTTGAGTGTCGAGATCATTCGACGCATTTCGGCGAGTTCGGCCCGGCTTTGCGCCAGAATTTCTTCGGCTTTCAACTCCGCCTCTTTTACCAGAAGATCCGCATCCCGTTGGGCCCCATGTTTGAGTTGATCGACAAAGGATTGGGTGGAAATGAGGGTGCTGGTCAGCGTGGTTTCCGCTCGTTTGAGTTGCCCCACTTCATCATCCTTCCCGGACAATTTCTCTTTGAGCACCAGGTTGTCCTTGGTGAGTTCTTCAACGGACTCGGCGATTTCCTCCAAAAATTGATCCACCTGTGTCTTGTGATACCCTCGCCATTGAGTATCAAAAACTTTATGCTGAATGTCCAACGGTGTAATTTTCATGACGACTCCTTTCCCTTCACCGGCTAGTGCATTCTGAAGGCAAGATCTTTCAAAGATGCTACCACGGCAATCTGGAAAAACATAATTATAAGGATAGCAATGATCGGAGATAAATCAATTCCCATTCCCAGCATGCCAACTCGACGCCGGATTTGAGAAAGGACCGGCTCCGTCACTCTTTCTAAAAACTGAACTATAGGATTCCAGGGATCAGGGTTTACCCAGGAGATCAGGGCCCGAATAATGATGACCCACATATAAATCCATAAAATCGTATCCAGAATGGTCGCAATCGCCTGTAGAACGTTACCCGCAATAAACATGATCCTCCTTTACAAATAAGAATGCTTTAAAGGCCGCCAGGGGTGTTCTCATTCCCTGGCTGTGCCCATGTACGCTCCCTCACCCGCTCCGAACGTCAAAATGGCTGCGTCCTTTCCGGATGGGCCTTTGGGCACACTCCTTTTTAGTATAGCTCCCGATTGCCCGCATGCCGACGACCTGAAATTTATTTTCAATATTCCCCAGCGTGATCGACACCGGCCGGGTCATCCCACCGTGCCGAGACTGACGGCTTTCCCGCGACTTCCAAAAATAGCCGTTCCGATTCGAACCATTGTCGCCCCTTCTTCTATGGCGATCTCATAGTCATGAGACATGCCCATGGACAATTCGGTCATCCGTACATGACGCCATATCTGTTGAGCCAATTGATCTCGCAATCGCCTGACTTGTGTAAAATAGGGACGAACGTCTTCAGGATTTTCCATCCAGGGCGGAAGCGTCATGAGCCCCTGGATCTCGAGGTGAGGGAGCCGGTCGAGTTCCTCTATCCTGGCTTCCACCTCTTGTGAGGTAAATCCTCCCTTGCTGGCTTCCTCCCCGACATTTACTTCGAGTAACACGGGTTGTTGAATCCCAAGTTTCCCGGCCACGGCATTAATACTCTCGGCCTGCTGCAGACTTTCCACGGAATGCAGCAACGAGAAATTCCCGACAAGGTCTTTGAGTTTCCGACGTTGCATTCGACCGATAAAGTGCCAGACTAATCCGTCTCGTGATCCCAGAATTTGCCGCTTTTCCTGAGCCTCCTGAAGCCGGTTTTCTCCAAATACTCGGACGCCTGCCCTATAGGCTTCTTCTAAATTGACGGCCGGGACGGTTTTGGTCGCCGCCACCAACCGAATACCGGAAGGTTCCCGTCCGATACGAATGGCGACCTGCCGGATGTTCTCCTGGATAATCTGAATCCTATGGGTAATGGGGTCGGAAACGTGGCCCTCCTTCAACAAGAACACCGAAGATTGTTCATTTGATTTGTATTGTAAACGGGATTGCCGCTTGAGTCACGGGCAGGGATGAAAGAGGACATCCTGAATATTGGACTCCTCGCTCTTTCATGTGGAGCCCTGAATGGTTCGTCTCCCATGGTCCGACGCCTGCCATCTGGCCCAAGGGAAGGATGCTCTCATCTGCTGGTGGACCTTGTGTGAGCGGAGCGAGTTGATCCACCTTCCACAGGCTAGCGTCGTCCCATCTCATGAGGCCGGGCGGGGCGTCAATGGTTTTGGGGCCTTTTGCCGAAACAAAAGAGCCTTGCCTGCCGGAGCGAAACCCGGCAACATCGAACATCACGCTGAGACGGGAGTTGGAGAGACCATTGCTCGGCCCTCGTTTACCGGCACGTTTTCTTGGAAACCCCAGGATGGGGCGAATCGCTTAGGATGGGACAGCGATGCGTCCTTTCATCGCATGAAATCTTGCCACTCCCGGCAAGCAAGATCAATCCTTAGGCAGCAGGCAGGATTATTCCACTATACATGGTCCCCTTCACCTGTCCCTCCCGCCGGTAGGAAAAAAAGAGATCGTCCCGACAATGGGTGCAATGGTCCACCCGTCCAATCTGAGAGTCAGGCACGCCACCGGCACGGATCTGGTGATAGATCAGTTGCTTAAGGTCTAAGACCCCCTTTCCTGCGTTGGTTTCTTGAAGAACCCCAGGCCATGCCGGATACCGGCTTCGCAACGGGTTGATGACCTGCTCATCCACTTCATAACAACACGGTCCGATAGAGGGACCGATCGCCAGATGCATGTGCTCCGCCTTTGCCCCGAATTCCTTCACACAGGATCGAATGGCTTCTGCAACGATGCCCCCCACGGCGCCGCGCCATCCGGCATGAATGGCACCAACCACTCCCCTGGCCTTCTCGACAAGCAACACGGGGACACAATCCGCGGTGCGCACAACCACCAGGGTCTCAGGTTGATTGGTGACCAGCGCGTCCC
>JAUIKP010000181.1 GCA_030430725.1 Nitrospiria bacterium | reverse complement strand
GCGTACTTATTGGATGTCTATTCACGGGCTGTGTCGCTCCTCCATTCTATTCCTATCTGGTTTACGAAAATCCCACATCGTTTGTTCGACTTGAGGTGTCCCCCTGGGTCGATCCTGATGTTCCTCAGACATTGAACGATCATCCCGCCGCCATGTCTCGGCGCCAAATGATCGAAGCCCTGAGGGGATTACGGGTGCGTGAGTATCGTTCAGGCCCCATTCGTTGGCTTCGTGGTCTCGCGGATCCTGAGCCGGCTTTCAATAAAGAAGAAATCGAATTATTGGTGCCACGATTGCGGGAGGGGTTAGGATTAGCTGTTCCACAGGAACTGGTCACGTTTTACATCAGCCAGCCGGTGAATGCCACGAAACGGGAAGTGACCTCTGGAGGGATGTATGTCAGAGATGGGCATCTCCACGTCATCATCAGTAATCACCGCACAAGCTATGAAATTCCCCCTGCAGGTCTGATCTATGATCGGCGCTATCCATTGTTTTCTCTTGCTCCACTTGATGTAGATTTACTTTATGAGACAGAAGAGACTGTGCTGCCGAAAAAGACAAGTTTTTGGGAAGCTATTTTAGGAGACGAACATAGTGGGGAGATTGTTCTCGATCTTTCCCGATTGTCGATGATGAAAATGTAAGCATGTGTTCCTAAGTTGATCGCTATGAGATGGGGGCGGAAATGATACCTACGGGTTTTTTGTAATGTAGTCGGGTATAAGCGTCCCAAGGGTGATCAATCCGTATTGAGCAGGCCATGGGGTCCATCGGTCATCCTCAGTGATATTCCGTTACAATAAGATGATCATGAGAAAGATCGGTCCTAAAAATCGAAAAACTCCACTGCCGGCGAACGTCCCACCTCAAGAATCCGTGTGTAATCGCTTGCGAGATATTCGGAAAAAACAGGAAATCTCACAGGCAGAATTAGCGATCCTTGTTGGGCTGACACGACAAGCAGTATATGCCATAGAAGCCAATCAGTATTTACCAAGCACCCACATTGCCCTACGGTTTGCTCGTGCGTTGAAGTGCCGAGTTGAGGATCTTTTTTTTCTGGCAAATCATGAAGAAACGGTTGAAGCGGAGTACATTGGTGGTTCAACACCTCCGGGTCAACCGACAAGGGTAAAGTTGTCATACGTTGGATCCAGGGTACTAGCAAGACCGATGGCCGAACTGGGCGATGTGTTGAATTTTGTGATACCTGCTGACGGAGTCATTCAGGAACGGGTGAAGAAACCTTCCAGCGGTAAATGGCCGCATGTAAGGGTTCAATTACTGAATTCTTCGGAAGTCATCAAAAAAGGGATTCTTATTGCAGGTTGCGACCCAGCGTTATTTCTCGCCGGGGAGCATGTCCGCAAGATTAATGCCTTGGCGGGAATCACGAATTGGACCATGGGAAGCGCGAATGCGCTCCGTGCTCTTCAACGGGATGAAGTGCATATGGCAGGGTTGCATCTTGTGGATATGAAATCCGGGCAAAGTAACCTTCCTTACCTGAAACGGCATAGTCCCGGGCAGGATTTTATCGGCGTGCGTTTTGCTTCATGGGTCCAGGGCTTGTTGGTTCAAGCGGGCAATCCCAAACATATTCATGGTATGGATGACCTTGGCCAATCGGGACTTCGTCTTGTCAATCGTGAATTGGGAGCTGGAGCTCGATTTCTTTTGGATACCCTGCTTCAGAAATCAGGACTAATGGGGCATCAATTACTAGGGTATGACCACGAAGTGCCGTCTCATCTCGAAGTCGCTCGCCTGATTCGAGATGGCATGGCTGACGTGGGCATCGGAGTCGAAGCGGCAGCTCGTCATTATGGTCTTGGCTTCATTCCGCTTCGTGAAGAACAGTATGACTTGATTATGCGCAGAGAATTTCTTCAATCCCACCCTGTCATGTCTCAATTTCTTGATGCGATGGTCAGTCAACCCTTCAGGCGGGAAATCGAATCGCTTGGGGGATACACGGTGACTGAAATCGGAAAAATTCTTAATTGGTAATGCTGTGTCCCTCCCTGTTTCTCCGGCAGTTCTAAAGACATAACCAAGGGAGGTCATTAAACTGTCAGAAACGTACGGTCTAGGCCGGCCCGCTGAGGTGAGGAAGTAGACATCAGCTGAAGTCGGTGGAAAGCGTGCGGTAGAATTGTGCAGTTGAAAAAGATTTAAGGACTGCAGGTCTTGCCATTGAACACTTTGCAGGGAGAACCACTTCTGGCTAATTTCCAGGATTTCACCAATGGCGGAGTATTGTCTGGTCGCATTTCAACGATCACGTCAATAATATCTCCCACATCCAATGTCTTCAGTTGAATCTTTGCCGCTTCCTCAACTTGAACCCATTGAATACCAGAATCGGTCGTAATGAGAAAGACGCCTTTGTCCGATTCAATCTTCATAATGGGGCTGTTGAATTGCTGGAGTGAGGTCGAAGCTTCGGCAAACACCTGTGATCCAGGCTGAAAAAATACAATCAACCCTAGCAAAAAACCTAACAGGTGATGGGGGATCGGCATAAATTTCTCCTCATGTTGCTTTGAGAAACCTTTCTCATTATCTCAATATTCCTGGTCGGAAGTCTATGGGGGGGTCCAATAAAAATTGTAGGCATGATGTGATGACCTGACCTAGGGTAAGGTATGTATAGGAACTTCTGTGGGTTTGGATTCCCGGATTCTATAAGCTCGGATTGAAGGCTGATCCGAATGCTCTACGGACACAATTAAGTGAAATGGTTCCGGGAGATGGAGTTTGGCACGGTAGCTTTCAAATTCCATGGCGATGGTGATATCGGTTTGAGAGGGCCTGGCCGGACTAAAGGTGTGGGAATGGTAAAAACCTAAAAGGTCAAGGCTTTTTGAACGAATGTCTCGCTGAGCCATGGCCATTTCTCTGGCATCCATCTGAAAGGCGATGTCCGCTCGCTCCTCAGGCGATAAGCGTTGCAGATCAGTCAATTTGGCTCCGTCAAAGCGTGTGAGATCTTGCTCCGATAACGCAGCAAGAATATTGGTAATGCGATAGGCTTCCGCGATGGTATGTTCGGTTCCTGAGAGAATGCCGCAACACTCATGGGGGGCTAACTCCCGGGCGTGGGCAATCATGTTTTTGATGATGCTGGACGGAATGGCAAGCATGGACCTAAATGCTACAAGAGACTTCCTGTTCCACAAGTTTGGTGATCGTAGGATGAGGTCCACAAAGAGGACAGTCTGGAGATTTGGGACGACCAACTTTTCTGAATGTCATATCGAGAGCATCGTACAGAAGAAGATGTTGAGCCAAACTTTCTCCAAGACTAAGGACTTCTTTAATGGCTTCATTGGCCTGCAAAACACCTATGGTCCCGGCTAAGGCGCCTAACACCCCAGCTTCTTGGCAGTTAGGGACAAGGCCGGCGGGTGGAGGCTCAGGATAGAGACAGCGGTAGCAGGGCAATCCTTCGTGGGGTTTGATTGTGGCTAATTGTCCTTCAAATCGAAAAATGCTCCCTGAAATCAGTGTCTTTTTCGCAAAAAAACAGGCATCATTGATGAGAAACCGTGTGGAGAAATTGTCGGAACCGTCCAATACAATGTCATAGGCTTCAAGTAAGGAGAGGATATTGGTGGCGCTTACGTGTTCCGGATACAGTTTGAGCGTGGTTTCAGGATTGAGGGCTGCTAATAATGTCCCGCCGGATTCAACCTTCGAAACACCAATCCGTTCGGTTGTATGCAGAATTTGCCGTTGCAGATTGGATAAGTCCACGACATCGCCGTCAGTCAGGCCTAAGGTTCCGATTCCGGCCGCAGCCAGATACAGGGCTGCTGGAGAGCCAAGTCCTCCGGCTCCAATCACCAGGATTTTGGCATCCTGTAACTTTTTTTGTCCTTTGCCGCCAACTTCCGACAGAATAATCTGACGGCTGTAACGCTGGATTTGAGATTCAGTAAATTCCATGGGAAGCGAAATCCTTATTCAACGACGTTCAATTCAATCGGATCAACTATGCAGCCTTTTTGACGAAGACCCTCAATAGCCCGGTCAATTTCATCAGTTTCTCCCGAAAATTCCACGTCCATCCATCCAGTGGTCTCACGTACATCGGCTCGTCGGATACTGGGCACGACCTGATATTCATGCCCGATTTCATACAGAATGGGAGAGGGAATTTTATCTTCGGGATAGCGAATGTGAAAGCGAAGTTTGGCCATTATGAACCTCCTGCGATTGCGGGGATGATGGAGACTTCATCTCCGTCTTTCAGTGGAGTGTCTTTGCCGGTCAAAAATCGAATATCTTCCTCGTTGACATAAATATTGATGAATCGCCGAACCTCTCCCTTTTCATCGTAGACTCGTTCCTTAATGCCTGGATGGGCAGATCCCAGATTGTCAATAATTTCCGATACCGTGTTCCCTGCTATTTCCACCTCGCTTTTTCCCCCAGTCATGGGGCGCAAAGGCGTGGGAATTCTGACCTTAATCATGCTGACTCCTCTATGGCAAAAGTCTTAATAAAGTGACTGAGACTGGGTGGAATGCGAAATGGGCGTCCGACGGAATCGACGACCGCTTCCTGAGTTTTCAGTCCGTTACCGGTAATGTAGGCCACGGTCACATCATTTTTTTGAATGCGCCCTTGTTTCACCAATTTGCGAAGAACGCCGATGGTGACCCCTCCGGCGGTTTCGGCAAAAATCCCTTCCGTTTGAGCCAGAAGTTTAATGCTTTCCACTATTTCATCATCGGTGACGGCTTCCATGGCTCCTTGGCTTTCTGCGGCGGTTTTTAATGCATAGTATCCATCAGCCGGATTCCCTATGGCCAGTGATTTAGCAATGGTGTGTGGCTTCACCGGTTTAAAGAAATCCCGATTCTCTCGAAATGCCGTGGCAATAGGGGAGCAGCCTTCGGCTTGCGCTCCGTTAATCTTGGTATGTACCGAATCCACCAGGCCCAACTTTTGAAATTCTTTGAGGCCTTTCCAAATTTTCGTCAGCAACGATCCCGAAGCCATGGGGACCACAACCTGATCAGGAGCCCGCCACCCTAATTGCTCGACCGTTTCAAATGCCAAGGTTTTCGAGCCTTCAGCGTAGTAGGGGCGGATGTTGATGTTGACGAATGCCCAGTGACGTTCTCCAGCGATTTCGCTGCAGAGTCGATTGACATCATCATAGTTTCCCTCAATTTCCACGACATTGGGACGATAAATCAGATTACCCAAAACCTTCGCAGCTTCCAGGTCGCCCGGAATGAATACATAGCATTTCATACCTGCGGAGGCTGCATGGGCCGACACCGAATTTGCGAGATTGCCGGTTGAGGCGCAGGCCACTGTTTCAAATCCCAGTTCCCTGGCTCGTGTTAAGGCGATGGCCACCACGCGATCTTTAAAGGACAGCGTTGGATGATTGACGCAATCATTTTTAATGTACAAGTTGTCCAGTCCAAGAAATGCCCCAAGGTTTTTGGCATGAACCAACGGAGTAAATCCGGCATGAAGACCGATGAAATTTGTACCTTCCACAGGGAGGAGGTCCGCATATCGCCAAAGGCTATGAGGGCCGGATGCAATCTTTTCACGCGTCATGACCTGTTTGACCGCGACATAATCGTATTTGACTTCCAATGGTCCAAAGCACAATTCGCATACATGAATGTCCTGTGTAGGATATTCTTTCCCGCACTCTCGACACACCAGAGCCTGCATTTTTTTCATAGCATGATCCTCCCCTCTTAAACGGTGGGGTTTATCCGTTGGTTAACATTGTCGCCGATGGTTGTAGTTGGCATGCCTCTTGTTCATAATCGATGAGTTCCGTCAACGAAGGATTTGGGCCGCAAAGTGCACAGGAAGGATTCCGTTTGACGCGAATTTCTCGAAACGCGGTGGTGCGTGCGTCAAAATCCAGGATGCGGTTTGTCAATGGCGTTCCAATGTTGAGGATGAGTTTAATGGCTTCGGTAGCCTGAATGGTCCCAATAATACCCGCAACCACTCCAATGATTCCGGCCTCCTGGCAAGTAGGAACCACACCGGCCGGTGGCGGATTTTTGAAAATACAACGATAGCAGGCGGATTGATTGGGAATAATGGTAAAGGCCCGTCCTTCAAACCGCAGAATTCCCCCATGGACAAGGGGCTTCTTTTCCATAAAACAGGCGTCATTGATTAAAAATTTTGCCGGGAAATTGTCGACACCATCGATGACGATATCGTATTGGCGGACCAAGTCTCGAGCATTGCGTGAAGTCAATCGTTCTTCATGCATGGTGACATGGACATCAGGATTTAACGCCAGAATTTTCTCCTTGGCCGAAAGCACCTTGGACCGTCCTACATCAGGAGTATGGTGAAGGATCTGTCGTTGAAGGTTGGAAAAATCCACCACATCACTATCAATCAATCCAATGGTGCCAATGCCAGCTGCTGCAAGGTAGTAGGCGACGGGGCATCCCAGGCCCCCGGCTCCAACGATAAAAACTTTGGCCTGTGACAATTTTTTCTGTCCCTTGCCGCCTATTTCCGGTAGTAAAATGTGGCGGCTATAACGGGTAATTTGGTCTTCTGTGAAACTCATATGATCTCTGACCTTTAGGTGTATGGGGTCATCCCCATATTCGAGGGGAATGAGGCGTGTTGATATTTACAAATGGTGCTTGGCCGTGAGAGTTTTTCTCAGAAAGCCGATATAACCCAGCGCATCTCTAAAGTCCTTATCTGGATTGAGGAAGGGACGT
>JAUIKP010000180.1 GCA_030430725.1 Nitrospiria bacterium | reverse complement strand
GAAACTTTTAGCAGACCATAAACATGGAGGAACGTTGGACTGGGATTTTTCGGGTATTCGCAACCAATGCATCTTTACCACCCACACCCCTGTTCCTGCCGGGCACGACCGGTTTTCGTACGATCTCGTGAAGCAGGTGTTGGGGGATTCCCTGCCTCTGGAACTCCTACAAATGCTCGGAGGACAAGATCAGCTGAATATGACGCTTCTTGCCTTGAACATGAGCGATTATGTCAATGGGGTAGCCAAAAGGCATGGGGAGGTCTCCCAGGAGATGTTCCCTGGTTACGCAATTGATTCCATTACCAATGGCGTGCATTCAGCCACATGGACATGCCCTAGTTTCAAAACCTTGTATGATCGGCACATTCCGGGGTGGACAAAGGACCCGTTCTCACTTCGACATGCCATCAGCATTCCGAAACAAGAAATTTGGAAAGCCCACGTGGAAGCCAAGGCTCAGCTCATCAAAGAAATCAACAATCAAACCCACCTCTCTTTCAAACCTGAAACACTGACCATCGGATTTGCTCGCCGAGCGGCCTTGTACAAACGGGCAGATCTCATCTTTTCTGATCCTAACCAATTACAAGACATTGCACGAAACGCCGGCCCGATTCAGATTATCTTCGCAGGGAAGGCGCACCCTAAAGATGGTGGAGGAAAAGAGGTTATCCAGCGAATTTTTAGGATGGCCCAACAGCTTCAAGCCGAGGTGGCAATTGCGTATTTGGAGAATTATGACATCGCGTTAGCCAAACTCATTATTTCCGGTGTTGATCTCTGGCTGAACACCCCACATCGACCCTTAGAAGCTTCGGGAACTTCAGGCATGAAAGCCACGCATAACGGCATACCAAATTTTAGCGTGCTGGACGGCTGGTGGATCGAAGGTCATATTGAAGGCGTCACAGGCTGGTCGATTGGGCCTGCCGCTCTTAACCAAACCAAGCCCGAAGAGCCGGCCCATGAAGATGCCATGGATCTCTACCAAAAATTGAGAAACGTCATTGTCCCCATGTTTTACCAGGACCGAGAGCGATGGATTGATATGATGCGGCAATCCATCGCCTTTAATGCGTCGTTTTTCAACACACATCGGATGGTTCAGCAATATGCGGCGAATGCTTATGTCTGAGATGATGGCCCAACAACTTTTAAAAGGGAATGCATAGTAAGGATGATGTGCATCTGATTCCTGTGAGAAAAACTTAACTTTTGAAAAAAGAGGTTTGACCTACGAGTTGTTTTTACGATTAAGGCTTCTAAACGGAAGGAGGCTCTATAATGGGAAAGTCCAGAAAACCGGTTGTTTCTGATGGCCAGTCAGAAAATTTGGGTACGGTAGAAATGTTAAAAACCTTTGTCAATAAGCACCAGGTTTGTTGGGAAGTGTTACCTGAACAAATACCGGTCGTTGAGGACAGGCCGCTCCAAGTTGGGTTTGACCTAAGGCTTTATGGAACGCATGCGATCGAAGATCACCCGCTTCCAGGCTGTGAAAAATGTAAGGCAATTTACAAAGGCCTTCGAAAAATCGCGACGCGGATTATTCCGAAGAAAAACCGTGCTTCTCGCTATGAAATAGAAATATTTGATAGCGCGATCCGATATGACCGGGTTCGGAGCAATCGCCCGGACGTCACCCTCACCATTAAGATTTTGCATCGTTCCGACTTCGATCAACCTATCGATGAGTGTGAAGTACAATGTCTCAATGAAATGAAGGAAGGACTTTCATTGTTGGGGGCCAGAGAAATGCAATGGAAGAGTTCTTAAATTTTGACTATTCTGTTCCTAAGACCAGGTGATGTTTGACCTGCAAGAAATGAAGAATGGAGATTCATGTCCTTTTAAGCCAGTGGAGTGTTGAGCATATGGCGAGGGGTCTGATCATGGACATTTACACCAATCCGAACATTGCCAATTTTACCATTCCATCTCGCAGAATTATTCCAAAAGCCGTTCTCGACGTGAGCCAGGATTAATTCCATCATGACTTGTAGTTGCCCTATCCTGACCCTCTCTCCAAGGGATTACGACGCCGTATTGTTCAATCTGGACGGTGTCTTGACTAAAACGGCTCGCGTCCATGCGGGGGCCTGGAAAAGGCTGTTCGACCGTTTTCTGAAATTACGATCTGCAGAGACGGGAAAACTTTTCGTTCCCTTCGATCTCGATGCGGACTATCGACGCTACGTCGATGGCAAACCCCGCTATGACGGGGTGGCAGCTTTCCTTGAGTCGCGTGGGATTACGCTTCCCTATGGCACCCCTGCAGACGGACTCGAAGCCAACACCATCTGCGCACTTGGCAATCTCAAAGACCAGTATTTTCTGCATCACCTGAAACAGGATGGAATTGAACGATATGAGGCGGCAATTGCCTTGGTGCGAATGCTTCGGGTCACAGAACTCAAGACTGGCGTGGTATCCTCCAGCAACAACTGCGCGGCCGTGCTCGAGGCAGCAGGCGTCGCCACGCTGTTCGACACGCGAGTGGATGGGAAAGACCTCATCCACCTGAAACTTAAGGGCAAGCCGTCACCGGATGCCTTTCTGGAAGGAACCCGTCGCCTCGGGGTGGAGCCTTCTCGAACCGTGGTGGTGGAGGACGCAATCGCCGGTGTTGAGGCGGGACGCGCAGGCGGGTTCGGTTGCGTCATCGGCGTTGACCGAAGCGGGCACCCTCAGGCACTCCATAAGGCCGGGGCCGATGTCGTGGTCACCAATCTGGGGCAAGTGCACATATCCGTCGAGCCCCCTTCTTCATGGTCCCTGGTGTTTGAGGGCTTCGATCCTGCCGAGGAAGGCACGCGCGAAGCCTTATGTGCCTTGGGCAATGGGTATTTCACCACGCGCGGGGCTGCAGCATGGGCCGTGGCGGATGGCACACATTATCCGGGAACGTACCTTTCCGGCGGCTATAACCGTTTGCGCACCGACATTAATGGCGAAGTTGTCGAGAATGAGGATTTGGTGAATTTTCCCAATTGGCTCGCCCTCGAATTTCGTATCGCCAATCAGCCGTGGTTCGATGTGAAGACGGTAAAACTCCTGTCCTACCGCCAGGAACTGGATCTCAAGCACGCCAGGCTCTTGCGGTCCATCCGGTTCGAAGACGCACAAGGGCGACGCAGTCGCTTGGATGAAGAACGGCTGGTTTCCATGCGACAGATGCATGTGGGAGCGCTACAACTCGCGCTGACTGCCGAGAACTGGTCCGGACGCGTCACCGTCCGTTCGGCGATAGATGGCCGTGTGGTCAACGCCGGTGCCACGCTCTATCGACCATTCAACAATTCTCACATGGAGCCGCTGGCAAGTGAGGTTGTGAACGAGGAGACCGTCTTTCTGCTGGTACGAACCTGCCAGTCACAGATACACGTCGCCCAGGCAGCACGAACACACATATTCGTCAACGGAACACAGGTGAAGGGGCAGCGTCGAATAGTCGAGGAACCGGGTTATATCGGGCAGGAACTGCAGGTGAACCTTCATGAAGGGGAGCGATTGGTGCTGGAAAAGCTGATCACGCTCCATACTTCCCGCGACCATGCCACTTCGGAATGCGGGCTGGAGGCGCGCAAGGCCATCGCACGCACCGGAACTTTTGCGGCCGTCACGGCGGATCATCAGCTCGCGTGGAAGTATTTGTGGCGCCATTTCGATATTCATCTCCAGCCTGCGGCTCCCGAGTTTCAATTAAATGTTCCCATGCTGCTTCGACTGAACATGTTTCACCTGCTGCAGACGATTTCGCCGAATTCCATCGGACGTGATATCGGGGTCCCGCCCCGGGGTTGGACCGGAGAGGCTTACCAGGGCCATATTTTTTGGGATGAATTGTTTATCTTTCCTTTCTTTAATTACCGCATGCCCGAAATTACCCGCTCGCTGTTGATGTACCGGTATCGCCGCCTTGGTGAGGCACGTGCAGCCGCCCGCCAGGCCGGTTATAAGGGCGCCATGTTTCCCTGGCAAAGCGGAAGTGACGGTCAGGAAGAAACTCAGACATTTAATCTGAATTCACGATCCCAACGATGGATGAGGGATCATACCTACCTGCAGCGCCACGTGGGCAGTGCCGTGGCGTACAACGTCTGGCAATATTTCCAGGTCACGCACGACCTTGAATTTCTCCAGTCCTATGGGGCCGAGATGATTCTGGACATTGCTCGATTCTGGTCGAGCATCGCGACTTTCAATGACGCCCGCGGGCGGTATGAAATTCACGGCGTCATGGGTCCGGACGAGTTCCATGACGGGTATCCCGATGCCACTACACCCGGTCTTAATAACAATGCCTATACCAACTTGATGGCCGTATGGGTCCTGTGCCGGGCTCTGGAGATCCTCGACATTCTTTCTGATATGCGTCGTACCGAACTGACGATGCAGCTGGGAATATCACGGCATGACATTGACCGTTGGGAAGATAGCAGTCGCCGCATGTACCTGCGGTTCCATCGGGATGGAATGATCAGTCAATTCGAGGGCTATGAAACATTGCACGAGTTTAACTGGGAGGACTACCGGACCCGGTATGGCAACATCCAACGGCTGGACCTCATTCTGGAAGCGGAGCATGACAGTCCCAACCATTATAAGCTTTCCAAGCAGGCCGACGTGCTCATGTTGTTTTACCTGTTTTCCTCCGAGGAACTGGGGGAACTGTTTGCACGACTGGGCTATCCGTTCGAATACGACACGATTCCACGCAACATCGCCTATTATACCGACCGCTTGTCCCATGGTTCGACGTTGTGCCGCGTGGTGTGCGCCTGGGTCCTGGCACGGTCCGACCGTCCACGTGCCATGAACCTGTTTACCGAAGCGCTGCAGAGCGATGTGAACGATATCCAGCAAGGTACGACGGCCGAAGGCATTCATTTGGGCGCCATGGCGGGCACGGTCGATTTGGTGCAGCGCGTCTCAACGGGCATTGAGGTCAAAAACGATGTTCTGCGGCTTAATCCGGAATTGCCTCAAGAAATCGGGCGCCTGGATATGCGAATTCGCTATCGTGGGCATTCACTCGATTTGCGGCTGACCCACGACTCTCTCACGGCGCATGGGCATGACCGTGGGGCACCCTCGATTGCCTTGTGTATCAACGACACGATCGAAACATTCAGGAGTGGAACGACCCGGGTTTTTCCATTAACCAAGAAGCCAAAAAAAACTTAATGAACTATTCTTCTCGTGCGGAAAATTTTTGTGGAAGCTTTATATTCTTTTAACCACAGGAGATCAGTATGCCCCGTACCTCAGAATTAAAAACATTGGTAGGAGCCACTTTGCTTGCTCTGACAGTGGGGTGCGCTTCAGTTCCACCCAGGGACCTGGCGGAACAAAATGATCATGCGGGGTTAACTGCCTGGTATCAGGAAGAAGCCCGTGACCTTCGTATGCGGGCAGAGGAGATGCGTCAAATGGGGAAATACTACGAAATATACATTCCCAAACAAAGCCAACAGTCAACCCTTGTCCAGCATTGCCGGAATTTGGTGGAAAAATACACCAAAGCCGCGGAAGAGTTAGATGGCTTAGCCAAACTTCACGCGGAAGAGTAGAAAACTCCATAATTCCTTCATACAAAGAGAGAAACCTGGTGTGGCGACAGCCTCCAGAGCTGCCTTCACACCGAGGTTGAAAAAGCAAAAGCCAATTGTGTATTCGAGATTCAGGGTTATGGGTTTGAGATCGTTCTCTTCTATAATCAATTCCTTCATAATCCCACTATCATCCCAAACTAGGGTTTTCGACAGTTTTCTCACATAGTCTCCGCCTTTAAGATGTTTGAGATTTGCTAGTTCTTTTTCTTTTTCATTATCAAGCTGCATGGAACTGTGTGCAGCCCTCAAGTTGGAGGATTTTCCAATGGCTCATCAACATCAATCTTGTGTCGATGCTTGTGTGCGCTGTGCCCAGGAATGCGAGTGTTGCGCAAATCAATGTCTGGGCGATATGCCTGAATGCGCCCGCCTGTGTATCGATTGCGCGGATGCCTGCTGGTCCTGTACGGCCTTTATGAGCAGAGATTCAGAATTTAGCCCAGAACTCTGCGACATCTGTGCCACCATTTGTGATGCCTGCGCAGCAGAATGCGAAAAACATGACAACGAACATTGTCGACGATGTGCGGAAGCCTGTCGTCGATGCGCGGAAGAATGCCGCAAGATGAGTAAAAGCGCGGGCACCCGCCAGCAACCTGCCGGAGCCACACGCTAAGCGTGCGGTCTTTACGCCTCGGGCAAGGGCAATTCCTTGCGCGAGGCGCGCCGTTGAAATACCTTCCAACTTTTGACCCGCATCCTAAAGACAGCTTCCTGAATTTCGTCAAAGTGATTTTGGATTTTTTATTGCACAGATTTAGAATTTTATCCTTTTATGTGGCCAAGGCGATTGCATACGATGAACGTTATGAATGATTTTCGTGGCATTTAACTTTATCCATCAGGAATGAAAATTCTTCTTGCTATGTTGTGGTCTTTGATCCTCTGCATAGTCATGGGTTTATCAGGCTGTTCAATCCCCTTCTACGATAATGAAATGGATGAACTGCCCGAACCTGCTATTTCCCCTCAGGCGGGCATTCCGTCTCCCTTTCCGGATCTGCGGAAGGAAGAGCAACAGAGCACCATGGTTCCTGAGGTGATCACACCCGGGGATGATAGTCTCTCAGAGATCGGACCGCTTTCTCTTGCCCATCTGAAGGAACTCGCACGGAAACATAATCCTACATTGGTCCAAGC
>JAUIKP010000179.1 GCA_030430725.1 Nitrospiria bacterium | reverse complement strand
TGCGGACTACCTGGCTCACCGGGTTCAGGTTCCCATGGAGTACCTGCTCGGGTTGGGCCGTCGCAATCCTGCCGAGGCGAGCGAACCCTTCAACATGGCCTATCTCGCGATGCGGGGAAGCGGGAGGGTGAATGGCGTGAGTCGATTGCATGGGGAAGTCAGACGCCATATCTTTCAGCCGCTGTTTCCGTATTGGCCTTACAGCGATGTTTCTGTTGGCCATATTACGAATGGGGTGCACGTGCCGTCCTGGGATTCTCCCTCGGCCGATGCCTTGTGGACGAAGATCTGCGGCAAAGAGCGATGGGTGGGTACATTGGAAACGCTCTGCCAACGGATCTCCCGGGTGAGCTATGAAGAGCTGTGGGGCCTTCGGGTGACGCAACGTCTGGCCCTGCTTCACTATATCCGGCAGCGGCTCGTACGCCAACTTCAAGAACATGGCGCGCATGCCGACCGGATTCAAGAAGCCCGGCATGCGTTGGACCCCAATGCCCTGACTCTGGGTTTTGCCAGGCGGTTTACGGCCTACAAACGCCCCGCGCTGATTCTATCCGATCAGGAGCGGTTAATTCGTCTGCTCTCTGATTCCCAGCGTCCGGTGCAACTGATCGTCGCCGGAAAAGCCCATCCGTACGATGCAGAAGGGAAACAACTGGTCCAGACTCTGGCCCAGTTTGCGGCCCAGCCTGCGTTCCGCAATCGAGTGGTGTTTTTGGAAGATTATGAAATGGCTCTGGCTCAGGAATTGGTGGCCGGTATCGACGTGTGGCTCAATACCCCCCGGCGTCCGCTAGAAGCCTCCGGTACCAGCGGGATGAAGGTGTTAGTCAATGGCGGACTCAACCTCTCGGAGCTGGACGGGTGGTGGGCGGAAGCGTATACCCCGGCAGTGGGGTGGGTGATCGGAGGAGAGGGACTTGAACCCAATATCCAGCAAGATTCCTTGGAAGCTGACCGGCTCTATCAGATTCTGGAACAACAGATCATTCCCGAATTCTACGACCGTGATCAAACGGGGATTCCGCGTAAATGGATTGACCGGGTTCGTGCCAGTATGTCGACTCTGACGCCACACTTCAATAGTAATCGTATGATGCGTGAATATGTGGAGCAGGCCTACCTGCCCGCTGTCGAATCATATCGCGACAGAATGGCCAATGATGCAGGGTTGGCCAAAGAACTTGAGGATTGGCAGGATACTCTTCGTGAAAACTGGAAGGGGGTACGGTTCGGCGATCTGAGAGTGGCGTCACCAGGGAAGCGATATGTTTTCGAAGTGGACGTCTATTGCGGGGAGCTTGCTCCGGAAATGATCCTGGTAGAATTGTATGCAGAGGGCCACAACGAGCATCTTCCCTACCGGATTCCTCTTCAGATGAAAGGACCCGTTTCCGGGTTAGTCAATGCATATGGCTATAGCGGGGAGGCTCCGGCTTCACGTCCCGCGAACCACTACACTCCTCGCATTGTGCCATTTCATCCCCATGTGCTGGTCCCGTTGGAATGCGGTGAGATACTTTGGATGCGTTAACTGGCGGGTGGGCTTTTCTTTTCGTTTTGGCTTACTTCGCAATAGTAATTCTGGGGACATGGACTCCTAAGACCTCTGTGACAGTCATTTGAAATAGCTGATAGAGCAGGCGAAAGGTCTCTTGATTCCAACTGTGAGTTGAGTCATCTTGGATGAAGTAGTGAGCGCCGTTATATTTTACTTCGAGCGCTGCGGTTTCAGGGGATTTCTGAGTCTTGAGAATGTGAAGCGTGTGCGCAGGGTTAAATGGAATCGGCTTGGTTCGCGGATCGTTCGGCACATCATATTCTGGTTCCTCCTCAATGCCTCTCGCTAAAAAATTCAACATGGAATGAAAACTTCGCAGCCGAAACTTTCCATGTAATGGATACTCTCCGCCTGGAAAACCTGGACGAATGTCCACAAGCAGATCGTTCGGCAGGCCCGTATGGGCTTCTTCTTCAAGCTCGACACGCTCGGTATTGGGAATGAACTCAGGATCATAATTGGTAATCACCACTCGTCCGGTGACATGTCGTCTTAACAGGTACACGTCTTGTTTGGGGTCATAGGTGATATGGTAGCCTTTTTCCACAGCCTCCAACGCTTCTGCAGCAGTGAAATGCACGATCCACGTTTGATCAAAGGTTAAGGGTTCGATGAACAACTGATTCGACTGCTGCAGCGAGGCCAGGTGGAGGACGCGCTTACGAAATTCTTCATACAAACCCTTCCGGCTCGGGAGGTTCAAAAAACTTATTTCCTGTTCCCCATCGACTTTTCGAAGTTCTCCGGCCATGAGACGAAGGAGCATGTCGATTCCCGTTCCCTGTCGCATAAGTGAGATCAGCGTGGCTTCATTCATGGGCGTCAACAGTCGCTTCGTAAATTCTTGCCCCTCTATTGGGACAATGCTAATGGTCGGATTTTCTGAAATGCTCCCTCCAAAAATCGGAGAGAGGAGGAACCCACCGTCCAGCCCTCCAAGCGGAGGGGTTGCCCCGGCATTCACTTGAAAGTTAAAGGTCGCTGCCACATTCGAGACAGCCGTAAAATGCACGGGACGATGCGCATGAGCGCGGACAATATTCAAGAGCAGTTGTTCAGTCTGGGCGCGAATGACGGCATGATCATAGGCAATAACGGCATGTTGCATCGTGATTGGAGAAAGACATCCTGCTAACACGAAAGGGAAGATGCCTGTGATGAAGAAACGGGGTCCGCGTTTCACCTGATGTTTCTACTGGTAATGTTTTGTGTTTCCAGACGTAATGAGGATGTTATCAATTATAAAAATCTAAAATTCATCGGACAATTTCAAGCAGTGTCAAATCGCGGAAGACCGGTTTGCCTGTAAAAAACGAAAGGCCTTCAGGGTAATCGGGATCTCTCTTTCTCACCAACCCCAATAGTATTTGTTGCGAATCTCTCCTCCCCTCCCGTCATTCCCAACATTCGTTATCGGACATCTCTCTTGGTTTTTTTTCGGATGGATCCCATCTACTCAACGATAGGGATGATGACACGTGTGATAAATGAAAAAATCCCGATGTTCTAATCAACCCCTCGTTTAGGGGGCATCTCGTCTTCCATGCCGACCTGCCCGTAATCGGCCAAGCTTCGCTCCTCTACCGGTCTTGCCGTCTCGAGCGACACAGCGTTCAAATGCTGGTAAATGGTGCTGGCGCGAGGCAGCCTCCAGGCGTTGGAAGAGTGCGAGAACTTCGGGGACCTTCGTCTGCTTGAGAAAGCGGTCATACATCGCGATATTGTCGTGTTCCCCTTGAATGCCGGCCCGACAGGCTTCGAGCACAGACGATGGAGGCTCAAGCTTCTCTTCCCAGTCATCTTTGGGCAACGGAATGCCGAAGTGGCCACACAGAATTTCGAGTGCCCGCGCATGGGTCTCCTCCGCTTCCACGATATTGATGAATGGCCTTACCTCGCCGAAATTTTTAACGACGAGCCGATAGAAGGCGCGCGACTTATATTCATCGATCAGGGCTTCCAAGATCATCGCCTTGGTGTTGTCGTCAAGCATGCGAAACACCTCCCATAATTTTGCCGGAAGGGGGGGCTGACAACCGACCCACAGAAAAACTCAACAGTGACTTCCTCACACCTGGGCTATTGCTTAAAACATGCCAGCGAAATCCACAGTTCGATGTTTTTGACCCATAATTCGGGATGAACGGCCAGATGATGGGAGGAAGACTCACACGTTACTGTTGGGCCGACCTTCTTCATGTTCACGCTATCTATATTATTCCAGGTCAAAAACTGTAGATATTTGCCACTTCCTTGCTGAAATTTTGGTCGCCAAATGCGTCATTGGTCTGGGGATCGAAAATGGTGCCTGACGCCAAAAGCTCTCTATAAAAGGAATTTTCCATGATGGCACTGATCTTGAAAACAAAATAAGAAAACATAATTGGGGAAAACGAAACACAAAAGAACTGATCGATGACTACCCTGTTGCACTCCCAGAACCAAAAAAAAGGTTCTTGGGTTCACTGAAAGGGAAATTCATGAAAGACCAGAACATGGATGAGGGAGAACGCTGGTCAGTGATCTTGGCTGGAGGAGAAGGGGAGCGAACCCGTCCGTTTATTGAGCAGTGGCTGGGGTATCACAAGCCCAAACAGTATTGTTCATTTGTAGGCCATCGTTCCATGTTGCAACATACGTGGGATCGTGCAGACCTCTTGACCCATCCTGAACACAAAATAACCGTTATTGCTCAGAACCACTTTCGAGAAGTGATATCTCAGTCGGCGAATCGATCCTGTGGCCAGGTGATTGGACAACCTCGGAACTGTGAGACGGCTGCCGGAATTTTTCTTCCCTTAACGTACATTCGGGCCCGGAATCCCCATGCGACGGTGGTGCTGTATCCAGCAGACCATTTTGTATTCCCCGAACATCGATTGATGGACACGGTTGAGAAGGCTATGCATGCGGCCGCCATCTTCCAAGATCGAATCATGATCCTCGGTGTCAGGCCTACGTCTCTTGAACTCGAGTATGGATGGATCGAACCAGGAGGACCCCTGGGAGCAAGTGGCGGGCTTTGCGTGAGACGGGTGGATGCCTTTCTCGAGAAACCAAACGCGATCCAGGGGCTAGCCGCCGAGGCTCATGGGGCGCTTTGGAATACCTTCATCATGACCGCCAAAGTGGAGACCTTATGGAGATCGGGGTGGAAATGTTTGCCCGAAGTCATGGAACGGTTTGAACAATTGGAAAAATCCATAGGCACACCTCAGGAAAGTCGGACTCTTCGTGAAATCTATCATGATATGCCGAAGCGGAATTTTTCATCCGATCTTTTGGGTTGTGCCCCTGAATCGGTTGGAGTGCTTGAACTCAAAAATGTCCTGTGGAGCGACTGGGGTCGGCCCGATCGTATCGCTGACACTATTCGCGCGATAGGAAAAATCCCGGCGTTTGAATTGGAATGTGTGGAATCGCGTCGTGCACGCGGCGAAAAACATTTAATGGAGGTTTCATGATGCGACCGACACCACAGACCTTTGGCGGTGAAAAGTCGAACCGCACGGGTTTCGATTCGGAATCCGGAAAAGCTGTTCTGCCCAAAAAAAGAAAGTCCAAGTCCTCCAGATCGGTCGACTCAGATAAGGACACTGGCTTCTCTGAAGATTTTTCTGAGTATAGCCAAACATCAACGGAGAATAATCTTAACGCTCGGATTGCCCTCCGAGCGCATGAACTTTACGAGCAGCGAGGAGGCTGCCATGGGGAAGATCAAGCCGACTGGTTCGAAGCTGAACGTCAGATATTGGCCTCCCCATGAGGACCATTGAGCATTAAGAACCAAAGTTCTTATGCATGCGGTTGAATTCAGATCCTTATCTCACAATGCTAGGAGAGATCCCCGATTGAACGGTGGAATCGGAAGTGTTAAAGGCTGTGAAGCCTAAAGGAAAAAATCAAAGGAGGGGATGATGCGGCTCAAGCATTTTGCATTATTTTTGATGGTGTGCTCATTGATGGGTAGTCTCGCCATCGCTGCCGGGCAGCAGATGAAGAAAGCACGAGTGCCGGCGGACAAGCTGGAGGAAGCTCGAGCTTTAAAAAATCCCCTCCCGGATTCTCCGGATATCCTAGAGCAAGGCAAGGCCATTTATGAGGGTAAGGGAACGTGTGTGAATTGTCATGGAATCAAGGGGCGTGGTGATGGCCCCGGAGCGGCCGGATTGAATCCTCCGCCGAGAATCTTTCGTTCACGTGGATTCTGGAAGCACCGAACCGAAGGTGAAGTGTTTTGGGTTATCAAATACGGGTCGCCGGGATCAGCCATGATTCCCTTTGGAGGTCTGCTGTCTGATGAGGAAATCTGGGCAGTGATGCAATACGAGGCGAGTTTTCCCGGCGGGCATGATGACCATCAAGATTCAGAAGGGATGGATGGCCAGAAGGAACAGCATGGCCATGGACACAAAAAAGGTCATGATGGGGAAGGTCATGGGTCCGGTGGTGGAGGGCATCAGGGGAAGTTATCGGATGACATACTGGAAAAAGCTGCTCAAGCCCGTACGGCTGCCATCACCATGGAGCAAGCCGTCAAAATTGCCACTGAACATGTGGCGGGAACCGCCATTGAAGTGGAATTTGAGATGAAAGAAATGCAGCCGTATTGGGAGATCGAGGTTGTGACCCAAGAAGCAGAGGTCATGGAAGTGAAGGTGAATAGTGAAAGTGGAGCGGTGATGGCGAGTGAAAAGAAAGAGGACAAGGAAAAGCAAAAACATAAACGGAAACGCAAAGGGAAAGGGAGTGGACATAAAAGCGAGGATAAGGAATGTTGTTCGAAGGGAGGACATGACGAACATGACGAAAAAGAAAAGCACGATGAATATGACGAGCATGAGGGAAAGTCTTAATTGAAGAAAATAATCATGCGCTTCCGGAGAGTACCTGAAGAATGGGGAACATGTTAGGTGGTGAAAATGAAAGCGTTCTCGTCATTCCCGACAGGTGTAATCGGGAACTCATTGTGAGAAGCCGTGAATCGTAAGGGGTGAGTAAATTTCCCAGAGGAGCGCAAGGATGTTTCCAGAACTTGAATCCGGCCATCCGGAGCGAGTGCCTTGTGTGAAGATATTCTTAAAAAAAAGTGAGAGGTCTTCAAGAGCGACTGCTGTTGAAATCAAAGGAGGCGAGACTGATGAGCAAAGCAATCATTCACCATACCCCTAAGATGACGTGGGAGAAACTTCAAGAGTTCCCGGG
>JAUIKP010000178.1 GCA_030430725.1 Nitrospiria bacterium | reverse complement strand
TGGGTTTGCGTGTCTCCCTGTGGGCTTCCACGGCTTCCTCGATCCGTTTAAGGTAGATCCGAGCCAGGACTCCCCGGTCCACTCCATCTTCCAGCCGACCGTCGGCATCGGTCACCCCCGCTATTGGCTGGTCACCTGCGAAAATCATGGTGATGTCCTTTTCTTCAACCAATCGCAACGATTGAATGGAGCGATTCATGTCGGAGGCAAACTCATCAATGCGTTCGGAAATCCTTCGAGCGCGTTCCTCTGCGGGAAAGGCCGACACGCCGCGGACCTGAAAGAGACTTTCCCCATCAAGTATGACTGGCGCGGTGGGAGACAGAATCGGTGGAAGGACCATTTCATCATCTGATTTTGTCTTGGCCTGCTCTTGCAGAAGAGGAAGTTGTTGGGCTAAAGCCGGCAGAGGACCGACACTTGCGATCATGGTCCACAACACAATAAAGGTAGGCAAAATGGGAAAAACTCTCCTCAACCTCTGAGGAGGTAATCCAATAAGTAAAAAATATGAGGAAAGGAATTTGGTCAATATTCGTCTTTCTTTATGCAACGAATCGGATATGATGAATCCTTTTGCGATGTGAACGAAGAGGCCTGTTGCGGCGAGTCTCTCGAAAAAGAATGGTTCCTTTGACCAAGAGAATGCACGTCAAGAATACTTCCTCGATCCGGTTTTAACGAACCGTCAGGTCAGGAGAGATGACTGTTCAATTTCTCAAGTTGCGTCGTAGAGAGGGCCCGGATCAGATCATACTCGAAAGGGATTTCGTTTTGGTAGTGGCAAACGGTCTGCAGGGGCGTGTGCCGGTCACCGTCGATGGATGAGTGAGTGATGCCAGGTGTGTAGGAACAGACCCGACGACCATTCTGCGTCAAGAGAAGGAATATCGATTAAGGGGGAATAGACAGAAGGTTTTCAAAACAGGTCTATTCTCTAGCGGGAGATCCACGTTGGATCGGTTCCCACCATCTGTTCCAGTGCCTCTAGTTGATGAAGCAGCACGGTCGCCTGTTGGAAGACATGGGAAGGAAACGTGCGTCCCGGATAGGGAATGGGTTTTGGAGCGTCGTGGCTTTTCATTTGCGCATGAAGATAGGCGAGATCCGAGACCAGAAGGGTGGCCATATCGTAAACGTCGCTTGGTACCAATTGCCGGGATGCTCCGATCTTTTGCGCGGCAGGGAGATCAAGATGGAGTACAGCAATGCCGGACTGGTGTGCGATCTTCTCCAGAGTGGCATAGCACTCAACCAGCCGGAGGAACACCTCCGCCGGCCTCTTCCCCCTCTCTAGGGGGGGAGCTTCGTCAGCGATGGTGGATTGGGGAAATCCGGCCAGCAATTTTTTCGCGTACTGATTGGCCAAAAGTACCTGTTGCGACACATCACTGGGTGAGAAGTGCCGCTCCTGCAGCAGGTTAATTTGTCGGTTGGCCTGCACGATGGCCCGTCCGATTGCTGTGAGACTTGTCGAGGAATCCTCGGGGCGCTCCGAAACAATTTCTTTCAGGCCTAATTCCTCCTTAATGGACAGAATACGAAGGTAGCTTGCGTTTACCAATTTCCAGATATGCAAAGGTTCAAGAGTGGAAAGGGACATGGGGGCCGGGGAAAGTCCTGTGCTCCCGGTGAGTTCCAGCGCCAGCCGGTCGGCTTTATGAAAGAGAGTCAGAGCCTGGAAATAGGCTTCATGGGAGTGAACATTGGTGACGATGGCTTCGGATGGGGTTGCCAAGGGTTTTCCCATTTCAAACCGAATCAATTCCAGGGTATCACGAAGCAGTTGAACCCGGGCCAGGACATCCGCAGGCGTGATTTCGTCCAGAGAAATGGAATGTCCGCTTACGGGGTCGGGTTCATTCATGATGCCTTGGTTTGAGGCCCGCACCGTCCCCATCCCAATGATGAGAAAGAGCGCCACACCGAATAGGCTGATTCCCAAGGTCTGAATGTTTTTGTCCACTATTCTCATCCCTTCATGAGTCCTGCGGATTTTCAACGGGCACTGATCTAACCCGTTGCGTCTATTGCGATTGGTCTAGCGACTGATTGACTTCTTCGGGGGTCACGATACCTTCCTGAATCAGGTTCTGCAGCGCACCTTGATACGCATGAGAGGCGGTCTTTCGGATTCCCCGGACCCGTAAAACCGGAGGATATAAGCGAAGAAGGTCAGGATTCTTGATTTCGATAGGGAACGCTTCACTTTCACCGTATGGGGGGAGTTCTGCCTGGCCATCAACCGGAACCCGAAAGTACGGTTTTCCATCTGCAGTATTCCCATCCGTTCCTTGAATATCGAGGCTGGTGGTCACATCACGGAGCCGTGCCATTTCTTGAATTTTGTCCACGACGAGAATCAGAGAGTCGGCCTCGATGGGATCGCCGGTCTGATTTTTTAATCTGACCAGATACCGGACATCGCCACGAGAGGAAAGCCTTCCTCCCGAAAACAATTCGCCTCCGCCTGAAAAACTTCCTCCCGAATCATACGTGAGCAATGGAATGACCCCTCCGGTGAGATCGACGAGGCCGTCGTTCGCCGTATCTCCATAGGCTCTGTCACTGACCCCTCCATACCCCAAAAGAAACAGCAGCAGGCATGCTCGACCAAGATTCGTAAAGGTGTTCCTCTGCAGCAATTGTCTCATCATGGTGTCATCTTACAAAGAACGTGATGAACCTGCAAAGGTCCGTATGCCCGGCTACTTGGCAATATCCAGCTCCCGTTTTTTGGTGTAAAGAAATCGAACCAGGTCATATTCGAACGGAGAGCCGGTTTGGTAATAGCGAAAATTTAACTGTTGCCTCGTATTCACCGACCAGGTCAGGGTAAAGGGGGAGCTTCGCTCGAAGTGATTGTTGAAATGCAACGGAGTGTACAAATAGAAAAAACTGGCAGTGTAATCGGTCAATAGCCCCGCAGTGTCCCTCGTTGATGACGGTCCCAAAATGGGAAGCACGAGATAGGCGCCGGGGTTCAGTCCGTAATGTCCGAGTGTTTGCCCGAAATCCTCTGTCTGTTGGGGGATACCTAACGGGGTGGCATGATCAAAAAACCCTCCTAACCCGAATGTGCAATTGATGAGGAAGCGTCCCAATGTATTCAGCGTTGCTTCTCCATTCAGTTGAAGCATGGCGTTGAACAGATTACGGATGTCGGCGAGGTTCGAGAAGAAATCGGAGACACGTTCCTCGAAAAAATCCGGCATGACGGCCTCATACCCTTCCACCACAGGCAGAAACACGTATTCATCAAATTGTGCATTAAATTTATACACCCCACGGTTAAACCCTTCGATGGGATCATAGACATCCACGAGATATCTGACGTCTGAGTGCACGACGTCTTTTACCGGCCGTTTTGCCGGTTCAATCTTTCCACCTTCAGCGTCCGGAGCGGTGGGGGCATCTTCCGGATGCACGGGATCAGAAATGATTTCTGAGGCTGTCTCACGGACTTGTGCCGCCTGGAGATACGCATGAGATTCTTGAAGTTTGCGCTCTAAGTCCTGGATTTGCCGATCAAGTTGAAATTGGAAATCAAGTGAGGGTCGGTACGATATTCTCTGGAGAAAAGGAGACGCAGGAAATTCTTCCGGGCCCGTTGTCTGATGAGTCGGATAGCTACGAGCCATCGGTGTGGGTGCCGGGAACATCGGTCCCGGGTGTTGGGCCATGTTGGCGGGAAGCGGGTTTCGAAAGAAATCCACGATATAACCGAGGGTGGCCCGATGGTCCAGGTTGCCGCAATGTCCACCGCGGGGATAAATTTTGGCCCGGGGTCCAAACACCTTCTTGAGATAATCCAGCTCGCCGTCACCGAGGATAATATCATCCGCATTATGCAAAAGTCCGACTTTCGGGGTGTGACTGAGGTACTCTTCCAGAGTGGCTAGACTGAGGTTTGCGATGAGCCCCTGTTCCGTTAACCCCGGATATCTGGCTTGAAAAAACGGGTAAAACATTTCACGAAAATAATCCAAAAATGTCACACGATTGGACACTTTAAAATAGTCGGTCACAGAGTCGGTCGCGGACAGGACCAGATTTTTCGGTTTGATATATCCCGAATTGGTCAGGACGTCAGCAGTGAAAATCATATTCGAGGATGCGATGCGAAACGAGGTGCCAATGAGAGCAGCCAGGATTCCCTCGGAAGGTTGCCGGTTTTTATAGGCTGAATATAAAAAGTCACCGCTAAAATTCACGAATTCCCCATGCCGGTATTCTTCCGAAAAGGCATGAAACACCCTGTCGAAAAAGTCCGGAAATTTATCCGTGCCTCCGGGAATATTGTTAGCCAACATGTCATCAAGGATGGAGGTCGAGGTGTATAAGCTCACGGGCGGGTTGATCAGCAGAACTTTTGTGAAATGGAAGTCTTCTTGTTCTTCGTCAAGTTGAGACACAAATGCAGCCTGGGCTGCCCCCAAACTGTATCCCGTGAGATAAAACTCTGTCACCTCAATTTCGTGTTGAATGTCCAGCCAGACCAATCGCATGACTCGATACAAATCTTGTGAGTCCTCCAGGAGATGACCGGGGATTCCGGTCCGGGAGGCTGAGACAATAAAGTCGGGATGGGTAGGCGAAGAGAGGGAGAGTACATGGAAGCCGGCTTGGAAAAAGGCTCGCTGCAGAACCTGCATCTTTTCAGAATTATATCCCGCGCCGGTTCCGGCGATGACAAATATCAATGGTGCGGCTTGTTCTTGGGACGCCAAAGAATACCGCATATTTTCCCCATACCAGAGAATGTCGGGGAGTACACGATCTGGAAAGACGGACAATTCACGATCGTCAACCGGTATTTTGTCGGGAAGGACGGCTCTTAGCTCGGGCGGCGTTCCAATAACTGTCGCCGCATACGGACTGACATCCGGATAATCATAGGGGGTCTCTTGCTCCTGGGCCTGACTCGTAGATAAAAAGAAGGAGGGCAACGATAGCATGAAAAGAAGCAAGACGCGTGTATACATACACCTCCTTTATAATTTTGCGTGTGAGCAGAAATTGACCCGAGCACCGGAAAAATAATGAAAATCGGTCCCGCATTGTGCTGAATAGATTGGAAAATCTTAACTTTAACGTGCAACGCTCCTGTTGATCTCCATCCTCCAGTCAGGCCGAACACACCCGACTGATTCAGGCGCATGTCATCGCGGGAAAAGCCGTGGTTTTGGAAAAGGGAGCCGTATAATAGAATTTAAGAAGAACCACTGTAAAGAAAAATGAACCATAGACGGGAGAGTGCCTTGAACATGAAAACGTCACTGGGTGTCCCACAATACAATCGCCCTGTATGAAGTCAAACATTCATGGCCATTCATGTAATTCTTCTGTGAGTGCGAACGGTGTCATCGACTGACATCAGTTTCAAAACCTGACTTCGGTTTGAACATAAAAATAATTGGTATCATTGGCCGGAGGATTCCCTGGCACGTTGGTCTGATTCCTGATGTAAGAGCCTTTAATGAAATGATTATAGCCGGCATCTATGCTGAGATTGGGGGAGGGATTCCACCGAACGCCTACCTCCACATCCTGTTCCAACACGTTCCCTGCCGCGCCGCTCGGATCTCGTAAACCGGAATTGACCCAGTCATCCTTGGATTAAGCCAAATACCAGGCCCGGAATTTCACGTCGAGTTGAAAGACGGGTAGTGGCTTGAAAATCAATCGAATGCCGGGGGCGCTGATGTTGGAACGGTAGAATGGTGCAAACAGACTGGTGGGCGTTAATTAATTCACTGCGCCGTGCGCCAAAAAGATTATCAGACGTTTGGTTATAGTTTCCATTGGCACTATCGGTTCCGCTGGCGTAATCGTACATGGCCAGGATGCGGGGAGCCCAGGGAAGGCTAAAGGTGTAAGCCCAAGGAGAAGTGTTGGAAGTATGCAAAATGATCCTTGCCATCATACGTGCGTCCCTGCCCGGCTGTTTCACCATCATAATTACACGATCCGATTCGGGGTGGCTGATGAGCCTGAGGCCAAAGGTGGAATGGTTGCGCGGCACCCGCTTCCCTTCAGAATCTTCATCCCTGCCGAAATAGTACCCGTGAATTCTGGACCAGGAGAGCTGGTGGGTTTCATAGGAAAGGCCCCAAAACAAATCCCCGCTATTGGTCAACATGCCCAGACGGTCAGTGCTATTGGTGTTTAATACCACTTCAGAAAAAAAGTCCGGAATTGCCACTGGCCTTCATTGGCAAGATTCCAGTGAATGCCGTCGAAGGCCTGGGAGGTATTGCTAAAGCGACTGCGGGCAACAAGACGATCTGACCCGATATCCAGTTTGATGCGCCCGACATGAAGATCGGTGCGAAGTCCGGTCCGCCACACATCAGGCAAGATGAGCGCCACAAAGAGCTGCTGCACGTTGCCGGCCGTCAACGTCGAGGTCCCCACCACGTCAGTAGCGGAATCGACACTGGACGTGGAGCCTTGAAATTCCAGCTCAGCACGGAATGCCTTTCATCGTGCACTGGTCCGAAAAGGAGATCTGGTCGCCCCTTGCCAGGTGCTGCCCTTCTGGCCTGTTTTAAACGGATAATCAAAGCCCTCGCGCCGAATACGAGCGGTCATGCCGAGGTCCAACCATTCGGGCGCATTGAGGGCTGCAGACAGGTACCGGGTCCATTTTATTTCTGCGTCCTCCTGCAAGAGCACCTGATCGGGATATTCGTCCCAATTCCACTCCTGACCGTTTCGAATCCGCTCCCTTACATTTTGAGGAATGTTTCTGGCCCTCTCCATGACTTCATCCAATTGCCAAAGC
>JAUIKP010000177.1 GCA_030430725.1 Nitrospiria bacterium | reverse complement strand
CACTTGTCCCATGCCCAGCTTTTCCGGGAGAACATCAAAACCGAGTCCGCCCAACAAACTGGCCATTAATTGGGAAACCAACCGGGAAATGGCAAACGCAATCCCCAATATAATGGCCGCCGCAAAGATGTCGGGAATTGCCGACATCATGGTATTTAACATCTCGGTCGCCGGTCCCGTAATGACCTCAATTTCCAGCGATTGCAGGGCTGCAACCACCGCAGGCACGAGAATAAGGATATACACCACTAACCCAATTAAATGGGATAAAGACATAGTTCCCCGCAGCCCGATTTGTTCCCCTAACCGGTCGGTTCCGGCCGCCGTCAATAAGTTACTCACGAGGTCCCGGACAATTTTGGCCAGAAACCAGCCCACGACACCAATTAAGACAGCTCCGAAGACATTGGGAAGCATCCCTAACATTTCATTGACCATGTCTTGAACCGGTTCTAACAATCCACCGATTTCCAAGGTGCCTAAGATAGCTGGAAGAAAGAGGAGAACAACCAGCCAAAATACGACATTGCCCAAATTATCGCTGATCGGTCGCATCCCGGCCCCCGAGCTGAGCTTTTCATCCAATGTCGTCGCTTGCAAGGCCCTGGTTACAATTGTCCGAAGCACGGTAGCAATGATCCACACGATTAATATTAATATCCCTCCCGCCACTAATTTCGGAACAAAGGCTAAGACCTGATCCACTAATGCCCGCAATGGACCGGAGACTAATTCCAGATGCAAGGCATTAAAAAACGCCACCAGGACCAACAACAGGATTAAGTAATAGATCCCTGCCGCTGTCCCGCCTTCAATGTCCATTTCAGCCCCGGTAGTCGAACGCAAGCGTTGATTGATGGTCAGCATGCCGAGTCCTTTTCTCACTCCGGCTCTCACGGCCATGGCCACGAACCATCCCAACACAAGTATTCCCAAGGCTCCCATCACACTGGGAAGAGTCGCCCCAAGAGTCGCTTGCAACGTTTCGGTCAATTTACTCATGTCCATAGATCACTCCTTTCGATAAAAATACATAATGCCGATCATCCTGCAGATTTTCTCAACAGGTGATGGTGGGACAGGAAGATCCGAATGGTCAGTTTATATTGAGAGAAACACGAAAGGCCGTTATCGAATGAGGAAGGTTATTCACCTTAACAATTGCCGCAACATAAGTCCAACTGAGCGAACGATCCCTCCATTGCCGGAGTACTTTTCTTCACCTTTCAAACACGATACGATGTCGACTCTCGGTTCGGGCCACCGTGTCAAAAACAATAAGCGACACTCCTCTCATGTGGGATGTCGCCCAACGCCTACCTATTTTTAACGATCAAATGCGTTGGCCATCAGCACATTTGTTTTTAAAAAGCCATGGCCGCTGATCACACGCCCATCTCTATTTCCCTATCCCATGTCAGCCATCGACCAGTAATGATCCACTATGCGGACTTCGCTAATTCGGAAGTACAATGTCCGCACTTTGTGGCCTGAATGGGAATCGTCATGTGGCAGAATTGGCATTCCTTCGTTGTAGGGTCGGCAGGCGGGGCCTCCTTTTCTTCACGTTTCATCCGATTGATGGCTTTAATCACCATGAAAACAGCAAAGGCCACAATAAGAAAGCTAATAACCGAATTGAGAAATACTCCATAATTCACGGTGACCGCGCCTGCCGCCTGAGCATCGGACAAGGCAAGATATGGTCCCGGGGGCACGCCCTGCTTAAGAGTGACAAACAAATTGGAAAAATCAACGCCACCCAACAAGAGTCCAATAGGGGGCATCAACACATCGGCCACCAGCGATTTGGAAATGGTGCCGAAGGCTCCTCCAATTATGACACCGACAGCCATATCGATCACATTGCCTCGCATGGCAAACTCTTTGAACTCTTTCAGCATCACATCCTCCTTATCATGAGAGTGAACGCTCGACCGGTTGTTTTCCAGAATTAATATCGTGATGAACTCAAAAAAAGACTTCATCATCCTCTCTCAACACAAAAACAAATGCAAGATTTTTCCAGAGCTTCCCGTTCTCCACCTAACCGGGCTTTCACCTCCACTATTTTCTGCATTCTGTGAAACAACAGGACCGGCGACAGTCAAAAAAAACCTGGGGGGCGACTGGCCTACCCTCGCGTATTTCCAGTTGAAAGCCCCCTCTAAAAGCCCCAACTGTCAAAATCAGCTCGAATAGGTAGCCGCCCTTGGCATTCCGCACTGTGACGAACAGTTCAACAGGTACCTTCGACCTTCTCATCGCCTTGTGATGCGCTTCGTTGCGCATTCAAAAAAAGGCATTCATCCATTAATCTCCCCATCTGACGATAATCCAAGGGTTTTTTCAGCTCACGAAAATGCCTCGTGTCATCCGATACAGGAAGTTCTCCCAATACCACCACCATCGGAGAACCTACGGCATGGGAGGTTCCATACCTCATGCCACGCCTCAATTGTTCCAGAGAGGAGCTTTCAATAAATAGCGCATCAAAACGCCTTAAGGTTTGCTCCATGACGGTCTTTGGCAGTTCCTCAAGATATTCGCAATCATACCCGTGCAGTTTTACTATCTGTCCCAGGAAATCACGGATTACACGATCCCTACTGACGATCAACACGCGTCCTAAGCCGTCTCTCGACTGAAGAACCTCATTGTTCGCGGTTCTCATAAGGTTTCTTCCTTCCCGGCGGCTGGGCAAAAACATGTGTTCCAGGCATGTCTCATTCAGAGTTCGTTGCTCGACATTCATCATGGCTGAATACCAATGTGGAATGGGCACAATTCTCTCCTGGCGTTCAGACAGGCCCCCATCTTCCATTTGACTCACTGATTTCTGATGGGTCCCGCCCACTCCTACTCCTGCAAAACGCTTCTCTTTGCCAAAGCACATCTGAATTCGCTGCAAATTCCGTGAGGGGGAACAGATCCCTCGACATCTCCGGAACGTAACTCCGGACCATGATGATCGTTCCCTTATCCTTTTTGACCACTTCGATGGCGGGTATCCTCTTTTTGACCTTCCCGCCACATGTCGAATGAATGGTTAGCCGCAGGGCAATGTCCTTGCTATTCCATGCCATCCGTGGTTCCAGCCTGTCCGGTTCTAGTACCCAGGTCAGAATCATCACACCTAATAGGCCGAGTACACCGGAAAAACTCATGAAAAGAATTGAATAAAATCTTTGAAATTTCATTGTGTGGTATCCATCTCTTCATTGGTTACCACTATCTATTAACAATAATGATGCCAGGAATTTTCCCATTAGATTTCAACCATTTTCGATTTGAATAGAAAATTGTTCCCATCATGAAACAGCAGACTGTCTCACGGTGTTTCAGGAAAAATTTTTTGAATCACATTTGAGAGAAAAAGTAGGGAAAAGCACAGATAGGGAAAAACGTGAAGGGCTTGAACTTGTCGGGTTAATCACCGACGAATGGTCAGGATTTATCCGGAAATAACACAATCAGGGGAACGATTCCTCTTGAACAATATTCAAATCGGCCAAACGTCGGTAAAAGGTAGAACGGCTCATTCCGATTAGTTTCGCAGCTTGTGCACGCTTACCCTTCGTTTGGGTAAGAGCCTCAAGGATAAGCTGACGTTCATTTGGTTTATAAAAAGGCGATGTCTGAACAGCCGGAGACACGTCACACATTTCAGGTGGCAGATCCGTCGGAAGGACGCTTTCACCACGACAATGGATCAGGGCATATTCTAAGGCTCCTTTTAATTCCCGGACATTCCCCGGCCAGGAATAACGTAAGAATCGCTGCATCGTTTCCGGAGCAATACCGAGTACATGCATCTTGCCAAGCGCGATGCGGCTTTTCATGAAAAAGGCCGTACTTAACAATGGAATATCCTCACGGCGCTCGCGCAGAGGAGGAATCGTTAATCGCGCGACACGGATCCGATAGAGTAAATCCGCACGGAAGGCACCCTTCTGGACCAATTCCTGAAGATGCTGATTCGTGGCCGCTAATACCCGGACATTCACTTTCCGTGGGCGGGACTCCCCGAGACGAATAATCTCTCCCTCCTGCAGCACACGGAGCAGGGTCGTCTGAATCGATAGCGGCATATCCCCGATTTCATCCAACAATAACGTGCCGCCTTCAGCCGATTCGAAAAATCCTTCATGGTCACTCGTCGCTCCCGTAAAGGCGCCTCGCTTGTGACCAAATAATTGACTCCCCAAAAGAGAATCGGTCAGTCCTGCACAATTGACCGGCAAAAAGGGATGATCATGACGCAGACTTAATTGATGGACCGCACGGGCGACCAATTCTTTGCCAGTCCCGGTTTCCCCTTCAATGAGCACCGGCACATCCACTGTGGCAATGTCTCGTATCCGTTCATATACCACCCGCATGGTGGGACATTTTCCAACCAGATCGTGAAATTGTGTTGGCCCCACCAGCTGCCGGCGCAACTCTTCCATCTCGGTGACATCTTTTAATAACAAGATGGTTTTTCGGGAATCTCGTGGATCATCCTGTACTTCAATTTCCAACGCGCGTGTAGAACGGTTTTTTCTCTCCATTACGACCGACACAACCTGACGCTGCGCCACAGGCAACCGTCCCATTGCCTCGACCCGGGCATTGTCTTCTGTTTTCCACGGAAGACCCTTAACCAGAGAGCGGCCGATCATTCTGTCAGGATCGATCTGCAATAACTCACGGGCTTTTCCACTTATGAACGTCACCTCCCGATTCGCATCGACCATGATCGCCCCTAATCCCAACCCGTCCAGAACAGCCATCACATCATCCCGTTCCTGTTCGCTTTTCGCTAAACGACTACCAAGTCTGGCTTCCGTGCGTTCGTGATGATTGACGGCCTGCCGGTGTGAGAGCTGTTCTTCACGTGCCTTTTGCAATAGGGGCTGGATCGGAAGGATCTCGGGTCCAAAGCGTTGCAGAATGACATACCGAACAGACCCATGACGGACGGCAGTGGCTTCCAGGACAACGTCTTCTCCAAATAATGCCGGTTCACTCCACAAACCGGATTTCCATTGGCCAGTCTCAGCTGAATCCCACCATGGCTGTGCTTCATGCAGAAAATGTTGAAGAAAAAACGAGCGTTCCAATAATTGCTCAGGAGACAACTCAATCTCCTGACTCAGACCAGAAGGAGGAAACCAACTGGGCAGATTACCCACGCAATCGAAACGATCCGCAGTTTTTTGGAAAATTACGGCATCGAAGACTCTGAGAAGAGCGGCATCGTGGATGGAACCGGACATGTGTCTCACCAATCTCTGATAATGACAAGGGGATGAGGGAATCCCGTTGAGTGGTGCAGAGGAATACTTACCGATTGAAACCTTTATTCATTCAGCTGGTCTTCAGGATTTCAGCATCGCTTCCGATAACGCGGAAAACGCCGCCTCGACACCTTCACCGGTTTTGGCGCTAACCATGGACACCAGACACGCTTGATCACTGAGATCAGAAACCACGGGACACTCCACCACCCACTCGTCCACCAAATCATGTTTATTAAGCAGGAGGACAAAAGGAACAGAACCGATGGTCTTCAGGGCTAATTCATGTAGCCTGCATGCTACATCAACCGTTTCTTTCCTTGTTCCGTCAATTACCAGAATATATCCCGATGCCCCCCGCAAATATGACGCCCGAACTTTTTGGAAGTCATCATCGCCGTAGAGATCCCAAAGAACCAGCAGAATGTCTTGCCCGCGTACCGACAAAGATTTTTGATCAATCTTGACGCCCACCGTGGTAAGATATTTTTCGGAAAAAATGCCGGAGACCAATCGCTTCACCAGGCTCGTTTTCCCCACGGCAAACCCACCCAACATACAAATTTTTTTCTGAATCACAATCCGGTCCTCGCTCCCGCTTTCCTGGCCTGTGTTATCCCGGTTCCACCACCTTAAAAGATA
Organism: Nitrospiria bacterium; assembly: GCA_030430725.1. GTDB lineage: Bacteria > Nitrospirota > Nitrospiria > Nitrospirales > UBA8639 > Nitrospira_E. Next base: position 877 of record JAUIKP010000177.1, on the reverse strand, counting down.
CCCGCCGGCTCGCAGAATACACCTGTCCTCTCCCGGACCCAGGTACTACTTCGGGATCAACTCCTTTGCCCAGGGCTGAAAGCTTTAAGACATGAAACGGGTTTTCACTGATGATTTCCAGAACGGTATTCGCTCGCCTTTCACTCAGGGACAAATTGGTCGGGTGAGATCCCACAGGACTGGAATATCCCATGACATAGATAAAGGGTTGCCGACCGAGCTGCATAGCTTTCCTATCCAATTCCTGAAGGATGAATTTCACCTCCTGAATTTTTACCAATTCCCGATCCGGCACTCTCCCCTGACCTGTCAAAAAGAAAATCGCGTGTTCTTCCAATTCGACTTGAAGTGCTTCAAATTGTTTCATGTCTGTGTCAATGAGACGCTCCAAGGAAATCTCTGAAATCCCGGGGATGGCCAGGGCAGATTGCTTAACTTTGGAAATCCAGGCATGGGAGCTTTCCCCCTTCAGGATGATCCGGCTACCCTCCACGCTTACCGCTACCGATTCGGGTGGCTGTAAAACTGTAACGGCCCGCTTACGAATCATCGCCGGAGTGAGGGCAATAAACGGTTCAAAATGAAAGCCGACTGCATGGGGAGCATATCCCACCTCTTCCAGCAACCGTTCAGGGTCACTCGCCAGGGGGTCCCTCAATCCGTGGAACACCGTTTTTCCCCCTTCCTCCTGAATAGTCGTCACCACAATACCCGGCTCAGCCCCGATTCGCTTCAACAACTCAGACCACTGTTGATGATTGACAGAAGTCTGATAGGCCCACCATCCCAAAAGGGTCAGAAGAAGAGCGCTTAACGCCCAAAGTCCGACCGGAACGCCTTTTCGTTTTCTCACAAATTGTGCTTGGAGACAATCTTC
>JAUIKP010000176.1 GCA_030430725.1 Nitrospiria bacterium | reverse complement strand
CGAACGAAAGCTCCGGCCCCCAACAACCGACTTACGATTTGCCGTCCAATTAACCCGCTTCCTCCAGTAACCAGTACACTTTTTCCTTCAAAATATCGAAGAATCGAGTCGGCCATCATGGTTCTGTTTTGAGATTTAATTCCACAAGACGGAAAACTCATACGCACGCAACCTCCACAAGATGTTCGGCAGCCAATTGCCCAAATGGGGAAATAATATCTCTATTCTTTTTTTTGACCAGGACAGGCGGATGCTCAAATCCATATTCGGGATGAATACAATAATTGACGCTGAGAATACTTCGGTTTTTATTGGCGGGCTTTTCTCCAAGATGAATACCAGTCGTATCCGCTAAAATGACATCACCCCCTTTGGTATAACACCGGATGATGGAATCGGATCCATAGACATCCTTGATTTCAGAGATCACATATCCGTTCTGGTGCAATTGGCTCACAGTTTCGATATATCGCTGTCCAGACTCCAATACCGGAATAACATTTTCGCGACATCGGGAGATCCTCTTAGCCGCTTGTTCCAGAAAATATTGAGTGTCCGCTTCCGTCGTCGCATGGAAATGATGTGGAGACTCAGGTCTTACGGATACCGGTTCTGTCCCTTTCATAAGGCGCTCGGACTCCTTTCCCATGGCCATCCTTAATACACCATGGCCCGCTCATTCAACCACTGTTGCATCTCTTGAATATTGCGTTGAATTTGCTCTCGCGAGAAGGTTTTACCCCACTTGTTTTCCGGTTCGTATTCGAATGGCAAACCCACCTCTTCTTGGTCGCCAAACCGATACAACAAGTGAGCATGACGACTCCAATCCCGATCAATGTACCGAATCCCATATTGGCCGGGATTGTTAAAGATAGGAGAGCCGGGAACCGGGCAAAACCCGGAAAGGCCGACATAATCCGGTTTGGTTTCCTCAATAAATGCCATGGTTTTTTCAACAATATCAGGAGGTTCTCCCGGAAGCCCAAAAATCAAGCACATCTTGATTCGAATGCCAATTCGGTGACACTGTTCAATACAATGACGAATCTGAGTTTGTGCTTGCCATCCCTTATTGATAATTTTCATGACTTGGTCGTCCACCGTTTCGACACCAATAGCCAATTCCTGACATCCAGATTCTCGGGCTTGAACAAGTTGCTGATCTGTTGCCATGGTTGTCGTTTGTCCACGCCAAATCACATCGCATTCTCCCAGAACATGGAACATTGTCGTCGAAAGGCGTTCATTGGGAAGAATGATGACTTCGTCTCGAAAGTTAATCCCTTGCACACCATAGGTGTCTTTTAGATAGGTAATTTCCGCCTTCATCATTTCTGGGTTTCTTACTTGAAAAAAACCAGGTACGTTGTACACACAAAAGCCACATTTATAGACGCACCCCCGAGAAAAATGGACTGAAGTCCCCGGTACCCCGCCATATTGAGCAAACAACAAGTTATTCACTACCGAGGATTCCGGAAGAAAATTTCGACGAGGATAGGGCGTATGAGAAAAGGAAGCTTCGGTGTATTTTTGTCGATAGATTCGTTTCAGTTTTCCCGTATGGATATCGCGTATTACTTGAGGCAGAGAATGCTCGCCAGGCCCCACAACTACAGCATCGAAGATCTTTACACATTCTTCGGTGCACATATCCACATGTGTTCCCCCTGCCACATGGAGGGAAGCTGGATATTGTCGACGCAGGAGATCCACAATTCCCTGAATTTCCACGCTATCCCCAGATTTCATAATCCAATACATAAACACATCATGTCCGGGAATCTCCTGAACTCGCTCAGGGAGAGTTTCCCCTGGGTACCCTCGCAAATCAATCAGCTCAATCTGCTGTCCTTTCCCGATAAACTCCTCCTCTAAAACCGTGGCGTAATACAGCTCCCACAAGGGTTGCAACTTGAAGGGATTTTCCCAGTAATGCCAGCTTGGAACCACGACTCCAATTCTAAACATTTCAGTACCTTACCTTTATCCAATCACGGGTATCATGCAAGACTCACCTTCACGACTTAGACCTGAGCCACTTGCTGCAGTTTTTTCGAAGTCATGACGCTCCGACGCCATGCCATTGTTTTTCGGAGTCCTTGCTTTATGGAGGTTTTTGCCTGAAACTTCAGTACCTCCTTTGCTTTGGTACAATCGATCGCCCGCTTCATAACCGACAGCCCAACATCCCCACGATGCACAATGCTCACATACCTTTGAGATTCACTCGTAAGCATCGCTTCCAACAATTCGTTTAAGGAAAATGTTTGCCCACTTCCGATGTTCAGAGCAACCGACCCTGATGTGCCCTGTGCAGCCAACAAACAGGCATCGACCACATCATCGATAAAGATATAATCCCGTTCTTCCTTCCCGCTTCCCCAGACTTCAATTGGATCATGCTGCTCCAGTACTCGTCGCATTAACGCCGGCAAGGCATGGCAGGTCTCAAATTCAAAATCGTCATATGGCCCATACATCCCAGTCGGACGGAGTGAGGCCACGGTTAGACGACCTTTGGATCGCCGCGCATAGAGTTCGCCAATTTTCTCCACATATCGGGACATCCACCCCACACCCTCATACGGAGAAGGAGGGTCGGCATCGAAAAACTCATCCTCGCGGCAAGGTGTAATGCGAGCCGGATACCCTGTACCACTACTCAGCCACACATAGGATTTCACACCGGCCATATAGGCTGCCTCTAACATATTCAGATTCATTACCGTATTGTCCGTTACAGGGCCCACCGGATGGTTTCGCAGAACAGCAGCCGTCGACAACCGCCCGGCAAACATAAACACCTGATCAACGGCTCTCATTAGTTGACGACATTGTTCCGGATCACGCAAATCCGCCTGAACCAAGCGAATATTGCTCCCTCCTACCACTGGTATCTTTTCGCGATAGACCGCAATCACTCTCAGGCCTGGCTGGTTTGCCACCCGCTGAAGAAAATTTGTTCCAACAAACCCTGCCGCTCCCGCTACTAATGCAGTCATGGGACCCGAATCAAATTTAAAAGTAGGTAGGCCTTTATTCATAAGAATACGCGTGACGATTTTGAGACTTGGTGATATTGCTTCATTCGATTGTAAAACCGGCCTCAAGTCTCCTGTATTTTTTTTTGGATATGGAATCCTCATTCCGATGTCGGAGTAAACGGACGGTATGCAAAAACCCCTCTTCAGAATTGTTCCAACCCGGTTTCGGGTAAAGAGCGAAAAAGTTCCGTTCTTATGTTTGTTTGCTTGTTGAACGGAACTTAATCAACCACAAAAAATGATACTCTTGAGGCATACTGGAACCGCTTAAGACGAACGGTATTCAAACCAAATACTTCCATGAGTGCGGTGGTTTCCCCCGGGGAGTCAGGATCATTGAGTTCATCAAATACCACAACACTGCCTTTAGTAAGCCTGGGCTTGATCGCCTTTAAACATGCTTTCGTGGGTTCATACAAATCGAAATCAAAGTAGGCCATAGCCACAATAGTTTCGGGGTGGGCCAATAGATATTGGGGAACTTCCGCTATCGCATCCCCCGCGCACAGCTCAAATTTCTTAATATGGGCCAGAGGATTAGCCTGTTCATGGACGTGCAGGACCTTTTCTAGGTAGGTGGCATACCCTTCCGTGACCGACAACTGCCCATCCTGCCATTTATCCCCATCTAGTTGAGATACTGATGGAAATCCCGAAAACGTATCGAATCCAATAATTTTCCGATGACGATTGAACGGCTCATATATCCCCCTGAGCGCCGCCAGAACGCCGAGGTTTTGGCCCCATCGAGTACCGAATTCCATGATGACGCCTTGCACATCAATAATCTGTCTGTAGACATGATCCAAAAAAAGCAATCGCCCCAAATTTTTGGATTCCAGAAATAATCCTAAGTTGAATAGAAGCTGATCTGTTGGAATAGGAGACGACTCGAGAAGATTAGCCAAAGAGGCACGATTGGCAACTTCTTCTTGGCTGGCATAGGTTTCTAAGGTCATATTAGTATGATTCATGCGTAGACAACCTTCTTGTGTGTCCAAGCGGAGTGGTTCATTACAGCCTGGTGAATAGTTCCGTCAGTCTGGGCTTCAGACTCAAATATCCCACCTTCGCGATCAGGGGATTCCTCCACAAAAGCCGGAATCAACGAGTGTCTCCCATACGCCAAGACCCATGCCCAAAAACGAATTTTTCCTTCGGTGAGGATATACGCATCTTCCGACAACGCTTGTGTGACTTTGGTAGGCTTGAGCATATTCCCCATCATTATCGACTGGGCGAGATCCTGGGGGCTCGGATCAAACCCTAATGGGTTCGCCAAGGCTTCTTCGTAAGTGGTATACGCCCCTCCCTGGACAGCTATTTGAGAAGCGGGAATCCAGGAAATCCGCGGAGAGTAGGCCTCTGAAATTCGATGAATATCCTCAGTGTCTAAGCAGAAGTCCTTGACGGCGGCGAATTCTTCCACATGCGTCCCAGTGCTACCCTTGGGAATCACTACGATACGTTCTTTTCGCAACAGCCAAGCCAGAATGATCTGAGCAACCGTTCGTTCGTATTTTTTAGCGAGATCGTCCAAGACCATTTTCCGCGAATCCCTCGGCACCATTTTCCCTTGTAAAAATGGGCTGTAGGCAAGAATGATGGTTTGGGTCGCCTCACAGTGGGGCAAAAGTTGTTCTTCAATAGTCCGGTCGATCAAGTTATATTCCTGTTGCACGATACGAGCAGGTATGGGATTCAAAATGGCTGTGGCCTGCTGCACCTCTTGAAATGAGAAATTGCTCAGCCCTACAAAACGGACTTTTCCCGATTGAACAAGTCTGTCCAAGGCTTCGGCCGTTTCGTCAAATGGAACGGAAGGGTTGGGCCAATGAGGTTGATACAGATCAATTCGATCCGTACGGAGGCGCCGAAGACTATCTTCGGCTGCGGCAATAACTTGTGGTACACGGGAATGATGCGCTGAGAATTTGCTGACGAGGAACACCTCATCGCGAACCTCTCTAATGGCAAGACCAACGAGTTCTTCTGAATGCCCGGCACCATAGACTTCCGCCGTATCAATCAGGGTTAATCCCAGGTCAATACCTCGGCGTAAACCGGCTATCCATTCCGCGTCTCGTGTGCAGTCTTTCTCGTAGTATCCACCAATACCCATGGTCCCTTGACCGATGGGAGGGAATGTTAAATCTAGATCATCCAATCGTCTCGGCCGGATACTCGTCATTCCATGTTTCCCTTCACTACCCCTCGCTTACGGCTAGTCCGTTCCTTGAAAATTTTCTGCCATTCATCAAGCTCCCAAGCAAATCCCGGACCGTCTGACAAATCTTCTCAAGACTAAGCCCGCATTGGTCGTGAACCGTTTGGCGAGTAGCCGCCCCTAGAAAGAATTGCTCTGGAAGCATTATGCGATGACAACGCACGGGAACGGCACGATCAACCACCAGTTCGGCCAACCGACTTCCAAGGCCTCCGGGACCAGCCTGCTCCTCCAACGACACCACCAACGTGGCATCCTGTATCGCTTCTAAAATCCCTTCTGTATTGAACGGAGCGAGACGAAACACATCGAGGACGGAAGCCTGAATACCTTCTGATTCAAGAACATCCGCAACATGGAGGGCCCGGTGCACCATTATGCCGGTACTAACCAACACCAAATCGGACCCTTTTTTGAGTTTAGAAAATCCTTGCTCACATTCCAATAAACCGTGTTTGTAAATCGGTTGATGCGCGTCCTTATCCAATCGAATGTAGGCTGGACGGTTTTGAAGATAGGCCCATTCCACGAGGGCTGAAGTTGAAGAGGCATCGGCTGGGTTCAGTATGGTTAATCCTGGAATACTCCCCATGGCGCCCATATCATTGACGGCATGATGGGTGGGCCCATCTGCCCCATAGGCCAATCCACTGCCAACACCTAACAGTATGACTGGCAAATTCATCGCGCAAACATCCAACCGATACTGCTCTAGGCAACGAAGAGTCATGTGGGAGGCAATTCCGTAAACGAAGACAACCTTGTCCGTCAGCGCCAGACCTGCTGCCACACTCATCAAATTTTGTTCGGCGATTCCCATATTGATGACATGGGCAGAACTGTTTTCTCGAATAGAGTCTAATCCCATAGCCCCCATATCATTTGTGAGCACCATGAGCCGTGAATCCCTTTTAAGAATCTGATGTATCACATCAAAGGCCGAATCTCGAAAATCTTTCATCTGTCTCTCGATTCTTATTAAATAACATGAAGCAATTCCTGCTCCCGACGATGTAAAAAATCCAAAGCTTCTTCGGCCTGAGCGCCTGTTGGTAATCGATGATGCCAACAAGGCTCTCCTTCCATAAAGTCCAACCCTTTGCCCTTGGTAGTATTAGCCAGAATCACCAAGGGCCGATCATGCTTGTCAAATTGATTAAGCATTAGAGCTTCGGATAATTCTTTGAACGAATGACCATCAACAGTACGCACCTCCCATCCAAAGGCCTCCCATCGCTTCTGGAATGGCTCAAGAGACATGACCTGTTCAGTGAAATCGGTCGCTCCTAAGTGGTTACGATCCACAATGGCCACTAAATTCGTTAAGCGATGATGGCTGGCGAATGCGGCAGCTTCCCAAATTGACCCCTCCTGACACTCTCCATCCCCAAGCAACACAAAAGTCTTCCAGTCCCTGCGATCCAATTTGGCCCCTAAACAAAGTCCAGCTCCTATTCCCAGCCCATGCCCAAGAGATCCTGACAGCACCTCAACGCCGGGAATATCTGTATCAGGATGGCCAGCCAACCG
>JAUIKP010000175.1 GCA_030430725.1 Nitrospiria bacterium | reverse complement strand
TTGGGAAAATAATTGAAATAACAAGATATAATTCATTGGCTAAGACCTAAAAAGGTTCCTCCCCTTCCAGATTAAAGTCCTATTCATTCCTCCTTCGTTTAAAAAGGATCTTACCTGCTATCACACCACCTGCTCATTGACAATATTGCAGTAGCGATGTTAAGACCTATTTTTTTAAGTGATTAAAAAAACACGGGTTTTCTTTCAAGGGGAGGTATGATTATGGCTGGTGCCGAAGAGGCTGCCAAACAACAATTTGTCAATTTTGCTTTCTATAAAGTCGACCCTTTGTGGAGACGTCTTCCCAAAGAAGAACGAGACTCGGGCAAGCAGGAATTTATCCGCGCAGCGGAGGAATATAGCGGCAAGGTCATTGTCGTGCCTTACACCACCACAGGCATACGAGGTGATTGTGACTTTATGTTGTGGCGCATTAGCTATGATCTCGAAATGTTTCAGGAAATGAGTTCAAAGCTTTTGGCTACTGGCTTAGGTCGGTACCTTACCACGCCGTATTCCTATCTTTCCATGACGAAACGATCCATATACGTCGATCACCACGTGCATGAAGGCCAAGAAAGTCGCAGATTGAAAATTTCTCCTGGCCGTGCAAAATATATATTTGTTTATCCATTTGAAAAAACCAGAGAGTGGTACCTGCTCACCAAAGCTGCCCGCCAAGGCATGATGGATGAACATATCGCAATTGGGCACAAGTACCCCTCAGTCAAACTCAATACCACCTATTCGTTTGGATTGGATGATCAAGAATTTGTGGTCGCCTTTGAAACCGATTCTCCACAGGATTTTCTAGACCTCGTCATGGAATTACGCTCTACCGAAGGCAGCCGGTATGTCAAACGTGATATTCCAATTTTCACCTGTATTATGAAAAGTCTCAAAGAAGTTGTAGAGACCCTTGGAGGGTAATCACTCCCGGTTCATTCTCGCAACCCTCTTCAGAACCGCCCACAGATACTAAAATATACCCATCGACAGATACCCTTCGATTCAAGGGTATCTGTACGGTTTCCAATTTCCCCGATAGTAGAACACGCACTTGATGGTGCTCCTACCCAACAGCTCCTACGAAGGATTTCAAAAGTTACAAGAGCGGCATTTCTTGCCTTATCAATCCTTTCACCTGTATCACCCCAATTTCCTCTAAGGGAGTGTTGAATCATAAGGATGTTCAAGGGCAAATTTGCCCAGGATAAGATGACTCATCAAAGGCTACGGGTCAGTTCAAAAAAGTCTGTCCAGCAAGGCCGCAGCCGTTTTGACGCGCGGAGCGTACGCGTAGTACGTGAGCACGGGAAAATGGCGAGAACGCCGCTGGCGGCTTTTTTCAACAGACCCTCTAACCATGACATGAAAGTCAGGCACTCTGGTTACCTCCTACAACGCACTCGCCCATTTTGACAGGTCTCAAAGAGGTATGTTATCAAAAAGGCAAAATATAATTATCATTTAGGAGCGTCAGAGATGGAAGGGGAAAAAGACATTCTTTTTGTGCGCCGGGACAAGGATGGTGCAGTAACTTTATATATTGACGAGGATTGGGCCGCAGAGCGGGGGGTCGATCCATCGCAATTAGTCAAAATTGAAATTCCCAGAGAGCTGTATGCCAATGGAACGGTTCAGCAACTAAGAGAATACGCCGCCACAACCCTCGAATCTCTTGATAACGACACTCCTGAAAAGTAAAGGGTGAAAATACCAAATCTCGTCCTTGCGCTCATAAAAAATTATGCCTACAACGCTACGCTTTGAACACATTGAATCAGCCATCCAGGCGCTTCCCACTCAAGGCCGGACCATGCTCCAACTTCTTTTGTTGCAGTACATGGATCTGAGTTCTGAGGCCATTGCCTATATGGTCAGCGATCAACCCGATTCCCGCTTCTTGGCAGGCAATCAGCCAAAAGGAAACCCGCTCTCTCTTGAAGCCGAAAGAAATATCACATCCCGGGCCAATCAGTACAAAAATTACTACCGACAAAAACGTGAACGCCCAGGAATGCACATTGAATTCCTGACTCAAGCTTTAAAGAACATTGAAAAATCCATTCAGATCGCAGGGCGGCTACTCATTTCAGACTTTGGATTGGACCAGAAGGCCTTGGATGATGCTAAAGCCCAAGCACCCTCGACTTTACTTCGACAGGAACTCCGAAAATTACAGCGCAGATGGGATAATCAGGAGCTGTCTACAAAGGAGTATCAAACACACCGACTGCTCCTGGAATATCAGGCCTTATTGCGACGACGTGGGATCTTCAGACGTCGACTGAAGTTCGCTCAAAATGACTTCATTATTTCCGGCAATTCTCCTTTAAAGGATCACGAGGTTGCTCATGTCTGGGGAATTCCGTTAGGGAGTCTAGCTGCCAGAAAGGTTAAAGCCCTTCAACATTTTCTAACTGAATTACAAAAGCATCAGGAAAAAATTTCCACACCGAATGAGCCAGTACAACCAATCAACCTCTGGCAAGAAACCCTTGCCCTCTTATCCCAACGCCCCATTGAAAAATCAATGGTTGAATACGATGGCTTGGAAAAAACAGAAGAGGCCTTACTAGATAAATTACGTGCATTTGTCGACGGAAGCATGTCAGAGCCTGAAGAATCGAAGTTCTGGACAAGTATTACCAAAGTGAATGACACGGAATTTTCCGGAACATGGAAATCCCATGCTCGTTCCATTTTAGCTTTCCAACGATTACACGCTCTGCTCAATGATATGGATTTTTCAGATGAAGGGTTGGAAGAAAGCCTACGGGTCAAAATTTACCCACAACTCCCTGATGACCAACTGGCGACTGAACCTGAGGATAAACCTATTGAGCTTAGCGAAAAAGGATTAGGTGTGCTGAATTATTTTGTAGGAGAACAAGACGACAAACGACGAGGATGAGTTTGGCTTCCAAAGCTGCCCCTCATCCTCCTCCGCTACTTTTCATTCCCGGCAAGAGTGGCTTTCATAACCTCGTCAGCCCAATCTGTGCTGAGAAAGTACTCTTGACGCACCACATGGGGTTCAAAACGACTGTGCACGATTTGCTCCCAATCCCCTCGTTCGTAAGACATCACGCATTTTAAAATTTCCCCTAAACATCCCTGCCCTTCGGTCAGAGCAAGAAGAATTTCAGAAGCAAGAGGAAGATCTGCGAGAAGTTGCTTCATCTCACAGTCAAAGTAGGCATCCAATACAGAAAAGAGACCAACGGTAAAGCCCTGGCTGGCAGACTCTCCTTGTAACCGACTCAAACTTTGACACATTCGTCCCCGGATTAGGGCAATGCGCATGAGTTCGCTCGGCTTTCCACCGGTTTGAGCCAAGACCAGTAAGGAAGCCCATTGTCGCATACGTTCGGTCCCTACCATCCCCACGGCTTGCCCAATGGAATTTACCACTCGAGGAAGGCCCACAGAAGCGGAGTTCACAAAACGAAGAAGCTTGAGGCTCAGGGACAAGTCATTTTCGACTAACTCCTCAAGATCTTTTATTTGAATATCGGGGTCTTGCAATTTGGCCAACAATAGCACAATCGCCATGCGGTTACCGGAAAGCTTGACTCCCTCCATGATTTGCGGCTTACAGAAAAAGTATCCTTGAAAATATTCAAATCCCTTTTCATAACATTGCGCATACACTTCTTGATCTTCGACTTTTTCTGCAAGCAATCGAACCGGGTATTGTTTCAACAGATTAATTTGCTCAAGAAGCTGGTCATTCGTTAATGCCAATATATCCACTTTCACAAAATCAGCAACCTCTAATAATGCTCGATGGGAATCCCGAACAATAAAGTCATCCAGGGCAATTTTATAGCCAAGCTGCCTAGCCCTGGCAAGAGATTGGATGACGACGGGCGTAGGCTCAATGGACTCCAACACCTCAAGAACCACATTGTGCTTTGGCAGAACTTCATAATGTTGACTTAAAAAGAAGTTTGCTGTCAGATTGATGAAGGCCTGACCTGTCCCAGCTATTTGGTCAATTCCCATCTCTAAAAACGTATTCACCATGACCCTGGCGGTGGCCTCATCCCCGTCAACGATTTGCGCACTATTGGCTTGACCATCTCGATACAGGAGTTCATATCCAAAAACTCCTCTATGACGATCAAAAATAGCCTGTCGCCCAACCAGAACGGATTCCTTGATGCCTGGAGCAGCCGTTGAAGTCATAAACATATTCCAAGATAAATAAATAGCAGTTTGAGAATTTTCTTCACGATTACGAGGCCCTACAACGATGAAATAAAGGTGGCCCTTAATGAATCCTGAACACTACGACTAGGATTCCACCTAAAACTTGATCATTTTCAGAAAAAGAATTGTCCAAAGTTCTCCACCTATGGTATAGATCTTTTCGTTCCTGGTGAAATACGGCGGTGTAGCTCAGGTGGTAGAGCAGCGGACTCATAAGCCGCGGGCCGGGGGTTCAAATCCCTCCACCGCCACCATGCTTCTTTTTCCCCTTCGCCTTCCCGGATCCCAGAAGGCGCCCGAATGCTCTTCCCCCTGAGAGACACCGGACATCAACATCATCCGACCTGAACGTTTTTGCTTGGATTCAACGAGGAATCTACCTTTGAAGCGGAATGACTACGGTCAGACGACGCTTCATTCAATGGCACTTCAATGAATACCGAGGTCCCCTTAGACGGTTGACTGTGAATTTTTAGACGAGCCCCTATCTTTTTTGCCCGATTGACCATATTGCCTAATCCATGCCCCTGAGCCCGAACCAGATCAACTTCAAAGCCCTTTCCATTATCTGACACCTCAATGACCGTGTCTGTGGGCGTCGTCTTTGCAGACACCTGGCCTTTATTGGCATGCGAATATTGTACGCTATTCCGAACGGCCTCTCGTACGATATGTAACAGTTGGGCACCCTGTTCCCGTGACAGATGATCCTCACAAGAAGGATCCACATGGACCAATATCGGGAAGGAGGCTTCTCGACTCAAATCCTCTATAAGGGTCTTGAGTGCCACCTCAAATTTGTTCCCGAGCAGGACTCCTGCTTTGAGATTCTCCAAAAACACCTGGAGCATCTCCGACATTTCTGCCACTTGCTCAACAATGAAGGTGGTGGGACGCCCTACTTCCATGGCCATTTGAATTTTTTGCAAGGCCCGGGCTATTCGTTCATGGAAATGAAAAATAATAACATTTCGTTCTTCAATGACAGCCAGAAGTTCATTATTGCGTTGAAGAAGATACAGAAAGGGAGACAATCGCACGATTCCTCCCAATAATAACCCCGCAACACCAAAACCAAGCCAGGTACTCACAACATTCAACGGAGGGGGATTGAGTTCCAGGTATAAAATAAATACTCCATAGGTTTTTTGTATGGCCAGGAGCCCCACTGCCCCATTCAAGAGATGCCACACGAGGGGATTGTTGGTCGAACATACCCGACGAAGAAGCAAAAGGACCGTCAACCAATGCAAAAGGCAGGTTGCGAGCAATACCCAAAACAAAAGGCTTTCATTATCCATCTAGCTAACCCTCGTGCTCCCGGGATATTCCTTCTTCACCTTGAAGCCGCCCACATTTTCTTCACCATGTTGCGGGACATTTAATAATATCGGCTATGGTAAAAACGGACCCGACCAGCCTATAAATCCAGTCAGTGCCTGGTGCATTTCATAGTCGCGTTCTCCTTGTCGGAAAATTCCGGAGGTATCTTAAGAAAACGGCCACCAATCACGGTAATCTACGCGCTGTGCTTCTCTAGTTCACTCCAGTCGCTTCTGCTTCAAAAGAGCCTGGCCCCACGACAACCCAATCCCAAAATCCTCCCTATGAGGTATTTACCGGTAGGGGGAGGTCGACCAGACTTTTTTCAGTATTGAGATCTAGTCACATGCGATTTCTCCTTATTTTCTTGTCAATCCTTCTTCTGTGGTCTTTGACCATCTCAATTAAGTATGAAAATCGAAATCCCAGCACCACTTCCACGGCTCAAGCCTGTTCGAGAGAAGGCAGCGGAGAAATCCTGCTAGATTATCTATACAGAGGTAGGATTAAGGGTATAAGGGATAATGGGCGCATACTTACTGTCGGCCTCCCCTCTGATTGGGCATCCCTCCCCTCAGACATTCATCAAGAAACATATAAAACAGTCGCCTGCTATGCCAAAACACAACAGCGCACATTACAGATTATTGAAACGGAATAAAGAAACGACTAACGACTCCGCTTGAAGAAATTCAGGCAGGCGGACCGTGTGGGCGCTGGAGAGACTCTCGATAATACTCATATAGAACCTGAGCCCGTCCGTCATCAATAAGGACAAGCTGGCGTTGATCAAAGGTATTGGCGCAATACAGATACGTCAGCCGGGTTGTGGTCCCTAACTCGATATGCATTTCTCTTCCCCCACCATCCTGGAACGTCGTCTCCTGTTGAATGCATTTGGAGGGAAGGCCTTCGTAAATGATTTGAGCAGAGGAATGGTGATTTTCATAACAAGGCATAGATATATCCTCAGGAGCCTGAATCATGCTTCCCCAAAAGTCATGAACCAATTGGTGAAAATCAGATTGGGTGATGTGCCTAACAGTTTCAACTAATTGATCGATTAAATCCTGGTCCGCCCCACCGCCAATAACCAATCCTGTCAAACCAGAAGAAACCTCACATAAACCCCACGCAAGGATTTCATTCCATAGTCCGAAACGAAACACCCAGGATCCATTTTGGGAATGAACGCCTGTTATGCTGGCACTCACTTTATCCCTAAGCAGGACTTGTCCCATTCGCTCCGCGGCAATCCCGGTACAACGATACAGTGT
>JAUIKP010000174.1 GCA_030430725.1 Nitrospiria bacterium | reverse complement strand
TGCAAATGACATGAATCCCAAGCGTCGTTGGTCGATGCCCGTCCCAAACATTATTATCCCAATCGCAAGCCATCATCACCCTCGGTTTTCCAACATTCTCACACTTCACCTGCCTGGTGATGAACACCCAAATGGACGTTTCAGTCGTTGTAGAATTTTGGCCCAAAGCGTTTGATACGTTTCACGTCCCTGTAAGAGTTCACAATAATGACGAAGGACTCGTTGATAGGCGTCCGGAAAAGCCCGGCCCGCCCACCAATGGCAAGATCGGGGTAATCCATAAATGATAGCTCCTAATCGAGAAGCCACTCGAAACTCCAGTCCGAATTCAGCTTCCGCATTCTTTTCATATTCCTCCAGCCGATGTCTTGGATCCCGGAGAGTGGAGGCCACACTGGCCGCCGCCAATTGTCCCGACCGGACGGCATAGTAAATCCCTTCTCCCAGTAACGGATCAACCAAATGACCGGCATCGCCAACCAAGATGGCCCGATCCCGCACCAAGCTTCCGGCCCACCGATAATCAGAGCGATAGGCCGGAGAATGGGCAATCGGGAGAGGGTGCGCTAGTGGGGAAGGAATCGAAAGTCCGGCTAAAGCGGATTCATGGCTGATAAAGTCCCCAAAACTGCGTTTGGGACGATTTCCGCCACGAACAAATTCACCCACACCCAGCGATAGTCCCTTTTCCTTCGGAAAGACCCAGCCGTATCCTTTTTTCGCCGCTTGCAAACTGATCAGTACCGTTTGGGTATCCTGAAATGCATGGGAGGTGTCTCCATGATATTCACTTTCCAAAGCAGGAATATTTCCGACCTCCCGCCCTGGAAAACATTGTTGAGCCACCACACTCATGGCTCCATCGGCTCCGATGACCACCCGACCACGATACCGCCCCTTCCTTGTGGCCACTTCGATCCCATCCCCCAAATCCTGAATGGCAACGACGGACTCCTCTTCCCGGATTTCGACTCCAGCCTGCCGGGCTTTCTCGACCAACCATTGATCGAAGGTCTGGCGCATGACCATGTAGGCCACGGGTCTTGGAAATTCGAGTATAAAGGAATCCGTTCCCCCATAATTAAATTGCACACGATACACCGTCCCATCAACAATCGTTTTGAAATCGGCCGGGAGAATTCGTGTAATCCTGGCGGAGAGCCCTCCGCCACAGACTTTGTACCGAGGATGAACCTGCTTATCAAACGCCACCACGGACATTCCCAACTGGCTCAACTCATAAGCAGTCGAAGCACCCGCAGGCCCCATGCCAACGACAATTACATCGTATTGAACAGAATGAAGAGGAAGAGTCACAGGTCGGAGATGAACCGTCGTGAAAAATGAATTTCCGAGACAAACCTGAACAGGTTAGAGAGTAGGAAGCTATCCGATAACCAACACTGTGTTCTTTTTCGTGAACCTTCTACTACTGTACTGGAATTCTCCTTCCCTTGACTACCCCTTCATCACACTCTGTGCCTCACACCCAAACACCAACAGTGGAGCGCGGGAGCCTCAGCCTGGAGAATGATTCAACACATCCCCACACTAGCTGGAGAAGGTCAGGTAAAAACGGATGGCTTACCCGTAAAAGAATTCAAAAGGACTCCTCGCCAAAACAACTGAGGAGGAGGAAGAAGGAAGGAGAGATAGGAGTGCTAGAGCTCAGAAAATGTCGAAAATTGCGAATCCGTAGTATACATAGGAATAATCTTCTCCATATGCATTTCGCATAAGAGTGTCTTCACCTGATCCTGAGGATTTACCATAATCATGCGGCCTTTGAGTTTTAGGAAAGTTTTGGCGAGGACCATCAAGGCCCCCAACCCCACACTATCCAAAAAGGTTACTCCTTGAAAATCCAGGATCAACCCTTTGGAATTCGAGTCTGTATATTTTTCTGCGGTCTCCTTAAAGGCATTTTTAGAAAAAATATCCAACTTTCCCGAAAGACTCATAACCGGCAAACCATTCATGTTTCGTTCTTTAATAATCATGGCTGGGCATGGATCCTTCTTTTTTTCTGCCCCCTCTCAAGGAGATTACCCCATGTTTTAGGCCTTTGGTGTGTCTATCGGATCATTTGTAGGGAATCTTGAGGATTGTGGCCTGATTCATGACCTTTCCCCGGCGTTGCTCAATTTCTTGTTCCTCTTCCTTTGATGAGAAATGAATGTTCAAAAAATAGTGCCATAGTCAACGTGAACGAAGATAGCGTTAAGCAATTTTTGCAGGGAAAACCCATCCTCCCACCTGAATGAAGGTCGGACATACGACCCATGGGAGCCCACAAAGTCAGAGCCCCCTTTAAAGAAGACAATCAACTGGATCCATTTTCAATCTTTATACCCCCTTAGGACCGACCTAACGTAACCGAGAGGACCTTCTGAGAATCTCCACGCTGAACTCTGAGTTGGACAACTTGCCCGGGTTCCGTTCGCTCAATCAGAAAATTTTTCAACTGTGCCGGCGTAGTAATCGGCACGTCATTAATGGCCACCAACACATCGCCTTTTTGAAATCCCGCATGACGTGAGGGGCCGGACACTTTTGCCACGACCAGCGCCCAGCGACTTCCCATTCTCAATGTCTGGAGCTGAATCCCCAGCACAGAAAAACCCGGCACCCTGTTAGCCAAGACGGCTGTCACCACCCGTTGAACCAACGGACCCGGGAGAACAAAAGCCAATCTGGCACAACGCCGATCGTCATGCCTGGTCTCCGTTTGAATGATGGCATGCATGAGCCCTACCAGTTGTCCATGTTGATTCAACAGACCCCCGCCAGAATTGCCACTACACACGGACATATCCACCTGCATTAATCGACTGTTCACCGTCGGCAAAAACGTATTAGGATTTCCGGTCGTGCCAAAGTTAATGGCGGGGCCCCAACCCAGTGGATACCCGACCGTAAAAACCTGATCGCCATATGTCACATCTTCATCGGCAAACCTGACATGCGCTCGCGGCCAATCCGACTCGGGGCCCTGGAGTTGATACACGGCTACATCCAGGTACGCATTCGCTCCCTGGCGGGCGGCCGACAACTCAAAAAGATCGTCCGTCACCACATGAATGGTGTCCGGAATGATGACTTTCCCTCCCTCGGTACGCTCTACGGCGTGCCGTGCCGTCACAATCACTCCCCCGCCAATATGGATACCCGATCCGCGAATACTAACGGGTAGCCCATAGTCATTTTCTTGAATCTCAAGTTGATCCGCCTGCAGGATCCCGACTGTCGCCAATTTTGCCTGTTCAATGGCATGGGAAATCGGCATTGCCAAAGCCTCATCCAACCCCGCTAACAAGCCAAGCCCTACAAAAAAAACGAGTCCAATGAAAATCGACCGGCCATCACTCATCCGTACCCCCAGTGTTTTAGAATAGCCCGCATAGCAGCCAGCAATGCTCATCCTTCGAACCGATTTACTCTTTGGTGAATTTTAAAAAAGAACACCGATAGCTTAACATTGGCCCCTGCATACCTCAGCCACGAGATCACCGCGTCCTTCCCTGTCGAATGCGAACGACGTTTTGGTATAGACCATGTGCCCGCCATGCCTGTAACTCACGAAGGTTGGCCCCATTCCTTCAATCCACAAAACAAGCCGATCATATGCTGATAGGAATAATGGGCATTTCTCCCACTCGGGTTTGGCAACACACAGACAGACACACCACCAAAAGAATGAGATTGCAGGCCAACCTGAATAGGGCTTTTAACCGACCCTCGGACAGTAGGGGTCGCTTCCTTGGCAGAGAAAAGCAGGCGAGCCATACTGATTCCCAACAGGGCCACGAGTCGAGGTTGATATGTCGTGATTTTTGTCAAAAGAGCCTGATGCCCTTCCAAAAATTCCCGTTTTCCCAAATCCCGAACACCGGCGGTCGGCCGGGCAATCAAATTGGTAAGGCCATATCCGAATTCCGGCAATTGCCAGTCATTCCGATAGGTCATGGGAAATGGAATCAGTCTCGCGTCAAACAGCAATTTCCAAAACCGGTTGGAAGGCCCGGCAAAATGATGTCCGACCTCAGCCGAGCGCAGACCCGGGTTAATGCCAACAAAGAGAATAGATAACCCGGGGACCAGATAATCGGGAAGACCTGCATTCGCATGACGGGTGGCCATACGTTTTCGATCGTTCGATACACCCACGCGCATCGTCATATCGAGATTATAGGGAGCCCGGTATTGTGCGGTGATGCCACGACCACGACTGCAACAATGGATGGGAGAATACGAGAAGATTGTAAAGAAAAAAACGGAAATACGTGAAGAAGGATCTCATCCCAACCGGCTGCCGAGAAAAAACCGAATCGACATTTATTGGGAAGCCAGTTTGGTCTGAATTTCTGAAAATGTTTTTTCTGCCTCAGGGAGAAGGTCATCCCGGTTCCCCGCCCTGGCAAGCTCGAGAGCCTTTTTCGCTAAATCAAAAGCCTCTTGATCCTCTCCCCGCTCGGCACACGAACGCGCGACGACCATACGAGCATTAATAGATTCAGGATCAGCCTGAATCACTCTCCGCAACATCGCCTCACCTTTTTCAGGGTCTCCTCCAAACAACCCCGGAACTTCGATGAGAATTGTCCCTTTTGAAGAAAGGGCATCCATATGGTGAGGATTGAGCGAAAGGGTCTTATCCAGGGCTTCCATCATCCGTCCATATTCAAACACCGAGAACAGAACCTCTCCGTTGGCACGCATACGCTCACCAATACTACAGAACAGGGCAAAATGCGCGTCGGCTGAATCCTCGTCAAGCTCCACAGCCTTTTCAGCCAATTCCCGTCCCCGTTCAAAATGAGCAATCCGAACTGCTTCGTCCTTCGCCCGCCGGCCTTTCTGACACTCATCCATCGCCTGTTTGGTCAAAACCTGAGAAGATTTTTCCGCCCAAACTCCAGGGATCACCAACCAGGACAGCAACACCGTCGCAAACAAAATATAGAAAATTCGATGAGTAACGGTCATCTTGTACAAATCCTTTGGGCGCTACTCCGGTGAATTCCAGACAACGAGGAGAAAGACAGAACACAAAGTTATTATTTTATACCAAGTGAAACACGTATGCCAACGCCTATGTGCAAAATGTTCCCTTGTTGTTACCCAGGGGAAGGAGGATAAATATTTGGGAGAAGGGAACGCGGGAAAACCCATGACCATAGCTCATGCTGTGGTCTGTCGATTGTCAGAACTTTCCCAAAGTGAAGTTCCGGTTTGATTGAAGCCACCTTGCGGCGCCAATGCCCGCGGCTTGGCCACTGGCGAAACAGGCCGTTAGAAGATACCCACCGGTTGGTGCTTCCCAGTCCAGCATCTCTCCCGCACAAAATACTCCCGGCAAGGTGCGAATCATCAGTCGCCCGTCCAAGGCTTCGAACGCCACTCCCCCCGCCGTGCTGATCGCTTCTTCCAAGGGACGGGGCGCGACGAGACGCACTGGCAATGATTTGATAGCCGCACCGAGCAGCCCGGGGTCGCCAAAGTCTTGTTTTGATACACATTCCCTGAGAAGGCCGCCTTTGACCCCTGAAATACCCACCCGGCGCTTCAGATGGCTAGCCATCGAGCGTGACCCACGTGACCGTGATAGATCTGAAATGAGCCGCGACACATCACGGTCTGGCGCCAGATCCAATCGAAGAAGCGCCGTACCCGTTTTCATAATCTCGTCGCGCACCCATCTTGAAATGGCATAGATCACGCCTCCCTCAATGCCGGTCTCCGTCACAACAAATTCGCCCTGTTGCCGGAACTCAATGCCTTCGTGAGTGGTTCCCGCCACGACAACCGGTTTCACGGGATGGCCGGCATAGCGGCCACGAATGTGCGGGCTCCACGCTACATCAAAGCCACAATTCGCAGGCTTCAGTGGTTCAATGGGAACACCCCGCCCGGCGAGCAAGGGCACCCATGCTCCATCGGAACCGAACCTGGACCAACTGCCGCCACCCAGCGCCAACACCACCGCATCAGCAGAAACCAAACGCTCTCCTTGCGGTGTGGCAAACCGGAGGCATCCGGTCTCGTTCCACCCACCCCAGCGATGCCGCACGTGAATCGCCAAACCCTGCTGGCGCAACCGGTGCAGCCATGCACGCAACAGAGGTGCAGACTTGAGGTCTGTGGGAAACACACGGCCGGATGTTCCGACAAAAGTCTTAACACCCAATTCCCTTGCCCACTCGCGTAGCGCATCCGGGCTAAATCCGGCGAGCAACGATTGGAACTGTTCCTGTCGGGCGCCATACCGCGCAAGAAATCTCTCTAATGGTTCAGAATGCGTCAGATTAAGCCCACCCTTACCCGCTAACAAAAATTTTCGACCGACGGATGGCATGGCGTCATACAGATCTACCCGTGCGCCTCCGGCAATCGCCGACTCAGCAGCCATCAATCCGGCCGGGCCTCCGCCGATTACCGCAATTTTCATATTTCCGCTCCTTAAGGTTATGCCAGACCGGCATCACGTGGAAGGAGAAAAGGCTTTATTCCGATACAATTGCGGGCGACCATCTTTGAACTGACCTTTTGCGTTGTTGGTTGATCCATGCGGTTCTCAGATGGGATGCCCTATACGAATTCTCTTCAATAAGAGTGGGTCTGCTGAAAAGAGCCGCCAGCGGCGTTCCCTGCCTCCGCCGTAGCGGCTTCGCGTCAACGCGCTGAAGCACGCTTCGACGCGCAAGCGTGCAGGCAGGTCGCCCTTTTTCCGTGCTCACGTACTACTTTATGCTCCGCGCGTAAAAACGGCTGCGGCCTTCCCTTCGACATGACTCAGGGCAGGACTGGACGGACCCTTCGGGAAGACTCAGGGCATACTTTTT
>JAUIKP010000173.1 GCA_030430725.1 Nitrospiria bacterium | reverse complement strand
ATCATCAGCCTATTTTTTTTGTGCTCCTCCCATCTTCTTTTCAATGGATTCGTTCTGAGAAAGAATGTGGACCTTGCGCCCTTCCAGGTGTAATCGTTTTTGTGCCATCAATTGAAGAGCCTGAGGATAGCATTCGTGCTCTTTTTCCAAAATGCGAGCGGATAGGGATTCAACCGTATCCCCTTCAAAAATAGGGACAGCGGCTTGTACAAGTATCGGTCCTTCATCGACCCCTTCCGTCACCACATGTACCGTGCAACCGCTTACCTTCGCGCCCCACTCCAAGGCTTGTCGCTGGGCATCGAGTCCTGGAAACGCCGGTAGAAGCGAGGGATGAATATTCAAGATCTTCGATGGATACATTCGAATTAAGGCGGGGGTCACAATCCGCATATATCCGGCCAGGGCCACGTACTCCACTCCATGTTGATGAAGAAGGGCACCCATCGCCAGGTCATAGGCTTCACGAGGGTTGGCTTCCCGGGCAAAAGGTTTTGGATCCAGATAGACCGTGGAAAGCCCCCGTTCCTTCGCGCGCTCTAAGCCTGCGGCATTGGGCTTGTTACTGGCTACGACCTTGAGCGTCGCATCCAACGAACCCCGATCAATGGCATCCAGAATGGCCACCAGATTTGATCCGCGGCCGGAGATTAAGACTCCCAGGGCAATCGACACAATCTCAACCTTCTAATTTGAATAGACAAGCTTTGTCTCGGAAGACGGGCGATCTCGAACCTCTCCAATGACCCAGCCCCTCATCCCTTGTTCTTGAATAATGTCCAAAATCCGGCTGGTTTCTTCAGGGGGCCCCATCACCACCAGGCCAATTCCCATGTTAAACACACGAAACATTTCATCCTGATCTATGGCTCCGGCTTCTTGAAGAACCGTGAACAACGAGAGCGGCGCCCACATGCTTCGATCGATAACCGCCTGGCAGGACTCAGGAATGACGCGTGGTACATTCCCGGTAATTCCACCACCGGTGATATGCGCCAGACCGTGTAATGGGATCTTGGATAATAAGGCCTTGACCAGTTTTACATAAATCAGCGTCGGCGTGAGTAAGGCCTCCCCGACTGTGCCCGCCAAACCGGGTACCCGTGTCTCAGGAGACCACTTCTTCAGCTCAAGAGCGACCTTTCGTGCCAGGGAATACCCATTACTATGGAGCCCACTCGATCCGACTCCGATCAACACATCCCCGCTTGTAATTTTTTCCGGGCCCAACATCTCGGACCGTTCCACCACCCCTACCGCAAAACCTGCCAGATCGTATTCACCCTTCGGATAACATGAGGGCATTTCTGCGGTTTCTCCACCGATCAAGGCACACCCGGCTTGTCGGCATCCCTCGGCAATTCCCTGAATAATCGCTTCTCCGACTTCCACTTCAAGATGACCCGTCGCGAGATAATCCAGAAAAAAAAGAGGCTCCGCCCCGCTCACAATAATATCGTTGACACACATCGCAACCAAATCAATCCCGATCGAATCATGTCGGTTCATGAGGGTGGCCATCTTGACCTTGGTCCCGACGCCATCTGTCCCGGACACCAGAATCGGCTCACGATAGCGGTCGGAAGGAAACCGAAAGAGGCCCCCGAACCCTCCGATGTCGCCCAAGACTTCAGGCCGGAAGGTGGAGCGAACCATGGGGCCAATTTTTTTGACAAACTCATCGCCTCGTTGAATATCAACCCCTGTTTCCCGATAGGTGGCCATGGCGTATCCTTAATTCTCGTCGCCCGGTTTATGTGTTGAAAACGTCAACTCGACTAATGTTTCAAGATGGGCCGTCTGGGGAAACATATCAAATGGTTGCATGCGTTGAACGGAATAGCCTTTTTCACCTAACAACTTGATATCCCGGGCCAATGACGGAGCGTCGCAAGAAAGATAAAACAGTTTGGGAACTTGCAAGATTCCCAAGCGTTCTATAATTTTTGGGTTGAGCCCCGCACGCGGAGGATCCAGGAGAATAACATCGTAGGCACCGGATTTGACAGTCAGGAGATAGGATTCGACTGAACTGATTCGCATACGGCACCCTGAAATCCCATTCACGCGTAACGACTCACGGGCATCGTAAATGGCAAACGGATTTCCTTCCACACAGGTTACCCGAGCACCCTGGTTTGCGAGGCTGAGACCCAGTGGACCGGTTCCGGCATACAACTCCAAAATGCGTTGCCCTTTCAGATTTCCCAGCCATTCCGCAACCATCGCCCCCAACAATTGAAAGACCTCCCAGTTGGCCTGCATGAATGATCGAAACCCGATTTTCAAGCGCAACCCTCTAAAGGCTTCCCATACATGATCCGCCCCTCTCACAATGGGCTCATGCCGCATGCGGCGCCTGGAATCATGTTCCAGTGCATCCGCGGGCTCATACATCAACCCCTTGATGTTGGCGATCTCAGAACAGGCCTCCATCAGACGTTCGACGGATTCTTTGCTCAAGATCCGACCACGGAATACCAACAGACCGGCCTGCTCCAGTTGGGACCATCGGATTTCCACACTCTCTACATTCATCCCCTTAACAGCCAATGAGCGAAGGCTAGCCCTAACCGAGTCAATCATCGATCGCACCATGTCGTCCACCAAAAAACACGTGTCCACCGGTAGCAGGTGTCGAGTACCTGATTCGAAAAAACCCAGGAATAATCCCTCAGGTTCCCCTCCGATTCCCATTCGAAGGACTTGCCGGTAGCCATAGGGCCTTGGGGATGGGATCACCGGAGAAATCAGCACATCGGAAATTTTTCCAATCCGACGGAGCGTATCTTCTAAAATTAATTGTTTTTGCGATAGTTGTTCTTCATACCGGATATGCTGGAGCTGGCATCCTCCACAGCGCCCGACGACCGGACAGACGGGAACAACCCGGCTCTCAACCGGATCATGGACGTGAAGGATTTTTCCCTGGCTCACTCCTTTTCGCCGACTGAGAATCTCTACCTGAAGGGCTTCACCGGGAATACCACCAGCACACAACACCACCTGACCATTCAGTCGTCCAAGACTGAATCCGCCAGCCACTAATTTTTCAATGTGGAGAGGATGGGAAGATCCGGGAGACAACGTTTCAGTAGAAGAGGAAGAAAAAGTCCTGCGAGGCTTAATGTTCGGGCCGGAGTTCAACATGAAGTAACTTGATCTTTCTGTGTAAATGACTACGCTCGATTTTCAATTCATCAGCGGTTTTGGAAACATTCCAGTTATTTTCCCTGAGCTTCAGAGAAATGACTTCACGTTCAAATGCATTCCGGGCTTCCCGGAGCGAATCATAGTTGGTGCCCACAGCTAGAGAGGGCACCCCACTTGGCGCCCGCCCCTGAAGAAACATCTCAACATCCGCTGCATCAATGATGGACTTCGGTACCATGATTAATAATCGCTCAATTAAATTCCGAAGTTCACGAATATTGCCCGGCCAATCATGCCGTTGCAACACCTCCATGCCCTGTGGACTGAACTCCTTAGGTTTCATGCCCTGTTCTTCAGAATGCAGTCGCAAAAAATGCTGCGCGAGTTCAGGAATATCGTCCCGACGCTCCTTGAGTGTCGGAACCACAATCGGCAATACATTTAACCGGTAATACAGATCTTCACGAAACGTCCCTTTCCCAATCTCTTCCGCCAAATCTTTATTGGATGCGGCAATGACCCGGACCTGGACATTGATGAGTTTTGTTCCACCCACCCGTGTAAACTGTTGCTCTTGAAGGGCACGCAATACTTTGGCCTGCGTGGCCAGACTCATGTCCCCAATTTCATCTAAAAACAGGGTTCCTCCGTCCGCCAGCTCGAACTTGCCACGTTTCATGGAGCTGGCGCCACTGAATGCCCCTTTTTCATGCCCGAATAACTCACTCTCGATTAACGTTTCCGGAATCGCCGCACAATTGATTTCCACAAAGGAGCGATTATGCCGGGGGCTTTGCAAATGAATCGCGCGAGCCACCAGTTCTTTCCCTGTCCCATTTGCCCCGGAAATCAACACACGACTATTGGCTGGAGCCGCCATCGCGATCAGTTCGCGAAGCCGCTCCATAGGGGGAGAAGAGCCCACCAATTCAAATCGTCGCTCCACCTGAATTCTGAGATTCAGGTTTTCCTCTTCCAGCTTGCGTTGGTGCAACGCATTCCGCACTAATATGGTGACTTTTTCCAAGTCTAAAGGCTTTTCCAAATAATCATAAGCGCCCAATTTTGTAGATTTGACGGCAGTTTCAATGGATCCATGCCCGGACATCATCACGACGAGGATGTTGGGAAACTGGGTGCGCAATCGCTTCAATGTCTCCAGCCCATCCATCTCCGGCATCCAGATATCCAAAATGACCAAATCCGGCACCTCACTTCGGACAAGCTTGAGCGCCTCAAAGCCGCTCTTGGCCACCAGTACTTGATAGCCTTCATCCTCCAGAATGCTACTTAAGGTATTTAGAATGGCTGGCTCGTCATCAATCAGGCAAATGGTCTCGGCCACAATACTCCCTCCATCAGGTAGGTAATGAGTGATCCCTTACGTATGTCACGCGAAACAACCCTTCGGGAGAAAAGACAGTCCAGCCACTGACGCTCCCCTCACCTACAATGGCAATTCGAACGTAAATAACGCACCTTTAGGATGATGATTCTCTGCATGAATGGTCCCATTGTGGTCGGAGATTATACGATGCACAATGGCTAATCCCAATCCTGTCCCCGTTCGCTTTTTTGAAAAATAGGGCACGAACAACATCTTGTGATCATCCGGCTGAATACCCATTCCTTCATCTGCCACTCTGACCACGGCCCGGTGCCTCCGCCAATCGCACTCCGTCGTCACCCAAAGACGGCCGTGATCGTTCATGGCCTGAATCGCATTATCAAACAAATTGACCATGACCCGGTGCATCTGCTCCGGGTCGCAATTCAGGGCGGGAAGGTCTTCATCAAACTCGATAATAAATTCAACATCCCGATGAGCCCCCGTATAGAGAGAAATCACCTTCTCGATAATGTCATGAAGGGAAGCTTTTCGCATCTGCGGAAGCGGCATTCGGGCATATTTCGAAAATTCATCCACCATCCCTTTTAACCGGGTGACTTCGCTAATAATGACGCCGGTGGCTTGATTAAATATTTCATCAAATCCTGTAGACTTTTCCGAATATTTTTTTCGCAACCGTTGAGCAGACAATTGAATCGGGGTTAAGGGATTCTTAATTTCGTGAGCAATGCGCTGCGCCACTTCCTGCCAGGCGGCGGTTTTCTGGGCCTTAATAAATTCCGTCCGATCTTCAAACACAAACACAAAACCCAGATCCAAACCGGCCTCGTTCTGCATTCTGGAAATATTGAGACCGACGGTCAAGAGCCGTCCATTGGGTGTTTCCATCTGGCCCTCCATGGTCACACTTTCCGTTTGTTCCTGAAGCATCTGATCATAGGCCTTCTGAAACAATTGGAGGTTGAAGGACTTGAACGCTTCATGGACCGGTCGTCCGCGCAAGTCGTCTCCCCGCACTCCGATAATCCGTTCGGCGGATGGATTAAAGGTGGAAATCAGGCCGGCCATATCGATCGATAACACTCCGGCGGCAATGGTTTCCACCACCGCTTCGGTATAGGCCCGCCGTTGATCAATCTCCACATTGGATCGGACGAGCGACATATTCACTTCTTCCAAACTGGATTTACTGGTCCGCAGATCGGCCGTCATGCGGTTAAACGACTGGACCAAGGTGCCGATTTCATCCGTCGCCTTGACGTCGATATTCACATCTAAATTACCTTTGGCGACCGCTTCGGTTCCTTCAGCCAATCGTTGAATGGGGACCGTAATCCCTCGGGCAACATAAAATCCAAACCAGGTGGCACCAAATAAAATCAGCACGGTCACCACGGCCACAAATAAATAGGCCCCACCCTTGATCGGATTTTTCATGGAGATGATCTGCCGATACTCTTCAAATTGTTTGGCAATCCCATCCATTTTCATCACCAGGACTTCCGGGACATAGGAGGACACCACCACCACGCCAAACACGCGGTCGGTTTGACCATTTCCTCGAATCGGTGCCGCCGCTCGAATAAGCTTCCCAACCGGCGCTTCCTGGGACGAAGACATGGGCTGCCCCGTATCCAGCACATGGAGCACCAATTGCCCCACAGGAAGGCTCAAAACCGCATCAGACAATTTGGGATCCATCATACGGGCAAGGGTTTCCATTTTTGGCGAAAATACCTCTACCCCCGCCAGATGATATTCCTGTTGCATGCGGGCCATGATGGCTCTCAATAATTCCCGATGTTCCGGTTTTAAGATATCTTCCCGAAAAATTTCCTTACTAATGGCGCGCGCCGTATCTGCGGTTAATGACTCGCGTTCCTCTTGATAGAGATGAGCGACTTCTTCCGAGTCCCGTAAAACCTGCATAATTTGATCATTAAACCACACATCGATCACTTCACTGATGACCCCGCTGGCCACCAAAGCGAGCAGCACGGTGGGAATCAGGGCAAAGCCGATAAAGGCCGCCACCAATTTTGACCGAAATCCCTTTCCCAACAACTTGTGACGTTTTTCGAAAAAGGCCCGAATTAAATTTCGAGACAACAGAAGGGTGAGCGCCACCAAGCCCACGCTATCCAGGTACACCAGAAAAAGCACCATGGCATAGCTAGGACTTGGAAGTATCGAATCCGGTTGGAGGGGGCCTGACAAGCCATACCGGGCGTAATAGAGGGTGAGGGCCAGACAGGGCAACAATAAGACCAGCACAATCCAGACAGGCCTATAATGATGCCGTTTCTGCTTCGATGCAGAACTATGAGAGGGCGCACCCGGCTCG